>JAZQAP010000243.1:0-11269 GCA_045545275.1 Thermoguttaceae bacterium
GCTACGACCCGATTTGGGGAAACGGAAAAAACGGAAAGCGGCGAGAGCGCGGAAGAGAGCGGCGCGACCGGCGGTTCCGCTTCCGAATCCGACGGCGAATTTCATTCCGGTTCCGCTTCCGAATCCGACGGCGATTTTGATTTCGAAACGCTCTTTAAGTTTGAGATCGAGCCCGCGACCGACGCGGAAGAAGGGGGAAGCGCGGAGGCGAGCGACGCGGAGGAAGGGGGAAGCGCGGAGGCGACCGACGCCGGGAACGATTCGCCGAAACATTGGCCGCAATGGGATTTGACGTTCCGAGAAGCGCGACCGGAGATCGAGCGTTGGCTCCGCGAGAAGCCGAACCGAACGTTCGTTTTCGTTCCGGGCGGTTGGAGCGCCGACGTCGATTATTGGCGCGCGGTTCAAGATTTAGCGCCGCCGGAACACGCCGCTTGGGCCGCCGAGCGTCTGCGCGACGCCGAGGCGCGGCGCGAGGAGAAAAAAGTTTGGAAGGCGGAGCCGGACCTTTTCGGCGGCGCCGATTGGATTGAGCCGGCGCGTCGGCGAAGGGAGGAAGAACGGAGCGGCGAGGCGTTTTGGGCGACTTGGGACGTTCTCGACGAAGGGAAATGTCGAACGCGTTTTTCCGGCGTCGACGCTTGGACGGCGGGGCTTCCTGCGACGACCGACGTTTGGGCGTCGCGGTCGATGACGCCCGACGTCGAGAGCGGAACGGAGGTTCTGTTGAGCGTCGACGGCGACCCGTTCGTTTGTCGACGGCGCGTCGGGGAGAGCGACTTTTTCGCGCTCGAATCGGCGGCGTTTTTGCTGAATTTCGCGTTGACGAAGCCGGAGAACCGCGTCTTGGCCGGGCGGCTTGTCGACGAGTTCGACCCGAACGGGAAAACGCTTATTTGGTTCGGCAAACGACTGGAATTTGCGACCAAAGACGAAAAAGAGCCGGTTTCCCCCTTCTCGTTGGCGCGGTTGACGCCGTTTTCGTTGGCCGCGTTGCACTTGGCGGCGTTGGCGGCGCTCTTCGTCGCTTGGCGGTTTCCGATTTTGGGCCGTCCGAAGCGCAACGCGAAGGAGACGACGAACGATTACTCGAAACACGTCGACGGCGTCGCGTTCCTGTTGGAGAAGGCGGACGCGCGAAGTTGGGCTTGGAAAGAACTCGAAACGTTTCGCGCCGCGAGGGAAGCGGGCGCCGCGTTTCGGGAGCCGAGCGTCGACGTCGAAATCGACGGCGGCGACCGGAGCGAAACGGAGAAAGGGGCGGACGAGCGAACGTCGGCGACCGAAGGGCGCGGGAAAAACGTCGAGCGGAGCGGGCGCGGCGCTTCTCGAAAATTTTTCCGGCGGTAAAATAGACGGCGGCGCGGCGCTTCTTTCGCCCGATTTTGTCAATATTAATAGATAAGGGCGAAATCGGCGAATCGAACCGAATCGGGAAAGGGGCGCGCGTCGGCGGCGCGCCGAACGGCGAAATAAACGTCGAAGCGAAAAGGGAAAATAGGAACGCGACGAAAAAACGGGAAAACGGGTAAAATGGAGAAGACGAGCGAGACGACGGCGGAATATCGACCGTTTTTGGAGTATTCGAAAGAGGAGTTGGCCGCGCTCTTGAAGAGTTGGGGCTTGCCGGGGTACCGCGTCGGGCAAATTCGGCGTTGGGTTTTCGCGCGCAAAACCGACCGTTTTTCCGAAATGAGCGACCTGTCGAAGGAACTCCGAACGAAGTTGGCCGAAGCGTTCGTCGCGCCGCGTCAAGAAGGAAAAAACGGCGAAACGGCGGAAAAAGCGGCGACTTTGCCGATTTTAATCGAAAACGGCGTCGAAAAAACGCTCGCTCCGGCGGAAACCGGGGGGAATGCGGGAACCGCGGGGGGAGCGGAGACTGCGGAAACGAGGCAAACGGGGAAAACGGCGGCGAACGTCGCGGCGGCGCCGGTCGGGTTCGACTCCGTTTTCGAAGGGCGGCTCGTCGCGAAATCGGTTTCGGACGACGGCTCCGAAAAACTCTTAATCGAATGGCGCGACGGGGCCCGCGTCGAATGCGTTTTGCTCCGCGACGACCGGGGACATCGGTCGGCTTGCGTCAGCGTTCAGGTCGGGTGCGCGATGAAGTGCGCTTTCTGCGCGAGCGGACTCGGCGGTTTTTCGCGGAACTTGACGAAGAGCGAAATTTTGGAGGAACTCCTCCGCTTGAACGCGCTTCTCCCGAAGGAAGAGCGACTGACGCATATCGTCGTGATGGGAACCGGCGAGCCGACGCTCAACCTCGACGCGCTCCTCCCGGCGTTGGCGGAGGCGACCGCGTCGGACGGGCTCGACTTGGGCAACCGCAAGGTAACGATTTCGACCGTCGGGATTCCGGCCGGGATTCGACGCTTGGCCGCGGAGAACGTCCCGTATAAGCTGGCCGTTTCGCTGCACGCGCCGAACGACCGGATTCGCGACGAGATTATGCCGCAAAACCGGATTCACCCGATCGCGGAGGTGTTGAGCGCCGCCGACGTTTTCTTCAAGACGACCGGTCGCCGCGTTACCTTCGAGTATATTTTGCTCGACGGAATCAACGCCGGCGTCGAACACGCGGCGGAACTTGCGCGGCTTTTGCGGAATAAAACGGCGATCGTCAATGTGATTCCGTACAACCCGGCGCCGGAGTTGCCGTTCAAAACGCCGTCGACGCAAACGACGCGGCGGTTCGTCGACGCGCTCGAAGACGCCGGAATCCAAGTGAAAATCCGCTTCCGCAAGGGGGACAAAATCAACGCCGCTTGCGGTCAGCTCCGCTGGTCGTTGCGCGACCGTTGAAATTAACGTCAAAGCGGGCGTTAAAGTCGGCGCGGTTTGCCGTTTTTAACGCGAAAAAGCGGGCGTCAATTCGACGACGGCGTTAAAATTGACGGTTCTTGCCGATTTTAACGCGAAATACGGGAAGCGATTCGACGGACGGCGCTAAATTTAACGCGGTTTGCCGGTTTTAACGCTGGACGGCGGAAAACGATTCGTCGAGCGTCGTTAAAGTCGGCGTAATTTGCCGGGCTTGACGGGCGAAAGGAAGAAGGAAAAAATGACGACGACGGGAACGAACGGAGCGGAAAAAGCGGAAAAGAACGCCGTCGGGCTCCGCGTTTGGGCGCCGGCGAAGGTAAATTTGTTTTTTGAAGTTCTTTTCAAGCGCGACGACGGGTTTCACGAGATTCAAACGGTCGCGACGCCGATCGAGCTTTGCGACGAATTGGAGTTTTGGTTGCGATGCGAGGAAACCGGCGCGGAAATTGAAAAAACGTCGATTATCGAGTGCGTCGACGCGGCGGGCGCGCCCGTTCCCGACGTTCCGCTCGACGACCGCAATTTGATAATCCGCGCCGCGAAAGCGTTCGACGAAGCGTTCGGCGAACCGACGCCGGTTGCGATTCGCGTCGTGAAGCGGATTCCGTCGCAAGCGGGGCTCGGCGGCGGGTCGAGCGACGCGGCGGCGACGTTGGCGGCGCTGAACGAACTGCGCGGGCGGCCCTTCTCGAACGAGCGACTCCGCGAAATCGGCGGACGGCTCGGGAGCGACGTTCCGCTTTTCTTGCTCGACGGCGCGTCGGTCGGGCGTTCGCGGGGCGAAATCGTCGAGCCGTTCGAACTGCCGGAAATTTGGCTCGTCGTCTTGAAACCGACCGAAGGCCTCTCGACGCCGGCGGTTTTTCGCCGATACGTCGCGCTTCCGCCGACGCCGAAACGTTCGCTCGACGACTTTTGCGCCGCCGTTGCGACGGCAAAACGGACGAACGGGGAAAACGGCGCGGTTGGGATAATCGGGGAAAATGGGGCAAACGGCGCGGTCGCGGCGGCGGTCGGCGGAGCGTTGTTCAATCGACTCGAAGAGGTCGCGGCGACGATTTGGGACGGCGTCGCGCGTTATCGGGCGCCGTTGGCGGCGACTCGCGACGTTCTCGGCGTTCAAATGAGCGGGAGCGGGACGGCGTTTTTCGCGATTTATCCGAGCGAAGCGGCGGCGAACGACGCGGCGGAAGCGTTGCGGCTGAAATGCGTCGACGGCGAAACGGTCGCGGTCGCTCGAACCCTTGCGCGAACGTTCCGATTTCAAACGCTCGAATCGGCGCGGAATGAACGTTAAGACGAAAACGAGCGAAAATCTGTCGAAAACCTTTTAATTGGGATTTTTGTCGGAACATTGGTTTTTGTTTGATTTTTGTTTCGGCGCGGCGCGTCGTCTTGAGAGGCGCGTCTTTCTTTTTTCTAAAATTTCGGCGTTTTTTTCCGTTTTCTTGTTGGCGTCGCGTTCGAATCGCATACAGAAAGACGACGCGTCTAATTGTTTTTGCTCGTCGACGGTCGCTTTGAGGGTTCGGCCTTTGGGAACGTCGCGTTTCGAGTTGGGGAAGTAAGCCGCGTTTGCCGACGCCTAGATTCGGCGCTCGTTGGGAGAGGAAAGAACGTCGCGCGCCGGAACGCTTTTTATCGATTAGAATAAGATGACAATAACGGAAATTCGGATTAAATTGATTGACGGAGACCATTCGCGCCAACGGTTGCGCGCTTTTTGCTCGATAACGTTCGACGCGGCGTTTGTCGTGCGCGATTTGAAAATTTTAGAAGGAAATCAAGGCTATTTTGTCGCGATGCCGAGCCGCAAGCTCGCGTTTCGCTGCCCCTCTTGCCGCCAAAAAAATTCCGTCGGGTCGAATTTCTGCAGTTTTTGCGGCGTCGATTTGAAAGACGCTTCGGGCGCCGCCGTCGCCGATCTCGCGCCTTATAAGCAATACGTCGACGTCGTTCATCCGATTAACTCTACTTGTCGCGAAGAGATTCACCGCGCGATCATCGCCGCTTACGAAGAGGAGAAAATTCGCGCTCAAGCGCCGGGGTACGTCTCCGCTTACGACGAGTATTTTGGAAACGAAATGTAAGACTTGGGAAAACGGGTGAAATAGATAAAACGGGCGCGGTTCCGTGCGTCGCGTTTGGAAAGGAAATCGGTCGCGCGCCGGGAAACGTTCCGGCGTCCCCGCGACCGATTTTTTATTGCGGTCGCGAGCCGGGAAGCGAAAGCGACCGCCGGCGGCGCGGCGACTGCCAATTTGACGCCGAACGAAGAAAAAAAGGCGGCGGCGCGGCGAACGGAACGTCGAAAAACGAGACGGAATAAAAAAAAAGCGAAAAACTTCCCTTTTTTTTCTTTTTTTAGACGTTTTTTAGGAAAAAAGACGCGTACTTTCCGGAAGAAAGCACGTTTTGGCGCCGAAATTGCAATAAAATAAGAAACGGCGTCGAAACGACGTCGACGGCGCCGAAAAGGCGCGCCGCTTTCGACGAATCGCGGTATTATTTGACCCGACGCGACGGGCGCTCGTTTGGCAAAGTAGGTAAAACGAACGCGACCAAGCGCCTCGTCGGGCGGCTTTCGTCGAAATGAAAAAGAAAAAAACGAAGCGCGCGGCGGCGTTCGAGAACGCGTTTTTGTCGTTGTCGACGGTAAAAACGACGGAAACTCGAAAACGTCGCGCAATTCGACCAAAAACCGATCTCAATATTAAAGGAGAATTCCGCAGTGGCAAAGAAAATGTCGTTCGATGACGCCGCGCGCCGGCCGATCGCCGAGGGCGTCGCCAAATTGGCTCGCGCCGTGAAAAGCACCTTGGGCCCCCGCGGTCGCAACGTCGTTTTGGATAAAGGTTGGGGCGCCCCGAAAGTTACCAAAGACGGCGTTACCGTCGCCGAAGACGTCGCGCTCGAAGACCCGGAAGAAAATTTGGGCGCGCAACTGGTGAAGGAAGCCGCGTCGAAAACGAACTCCGTCGCCGGCGACGGCACCACCACCGCGACCGTTTTGGCCGAAGCGATCTACTTCGAAGGCCTCAAGATGGTCGCCGCGGGCGCCGACCCGATGGCCCTTTCGCGCGGGATTCAAAAAGCGGCGGCGCTCGTCGGCGAATACGTCGACAAACTCGCGACTCCGGTCAGCGACAAGAGCCGCAAAGAAATCGCGCAAGTCGCGACGATCGCCGGGAACAACGATACGTCGATCGGTCAAATTTTGGCCGACGCGTTCGTTAAAGTCGGCAAAAACGGCGTCATCACCGTCGAAGAAGGGAAGCAAGCCGAGACTTACGTCGACGTCGTCGAAGGGATGCAATTCGACCGCGGCTACCTCTCCCCGCACTTCGTTACCAACGCCGACGACCAAAAAGTCGAACTCGAAGACGCGCTCGTTCTCGTCTTCGAAGAAAAAATTTCGACGGTCAAATCGTTGGTTCCGCTCCTCGAAGCGATCAGCAAACAAAGCAAGCCGCTCTTCATCGTCGCCGAAGACGTCGAAGGCGAAGCGCTCGCGACGCTCGTCGTCAACAAGATGCGCGGCGTCCTCCAAGTCTGCGCGGTCAAAGCGCCGGGTTACGGCGAACGTCGCAAGGCGATGCTCGGCGACATCGCCGTCCTGACCGGCGCGACCGCCGTCTATAAAGACCTCGGCGTCCAACTCGACGCGGTCAAAATCGCCGACCTCGGCAAGGCGAAGAAAATCGTCGTTACCGGCGACTCGACGACGATCGTCAACGGCGGCGGCAAGAAAGAGGAAATCGAAGCTCGCGTCGCGCAAATTCGCGCCGAAATCGAGACGACGACCAGCTCTTACGACAAAGAAAAGCTTCAAGAACGCCTTGCGAAACTCGCCGGCGGCGTCGCTCGCATCAACGTCGGCGCGGCGACCGAATCGGAGCTGAAAGAACGCAAATACCTCTTCGAAGACGCGCAAGCGGCGACGAAAGCGGCGTTGGACGAAGGCGTCGTCCCGGGCGGCGGCGTCGCGTTGCTCCGCGCGGCGGACGCGTTGACCGACGTCGAAACGGTCGGCGACGAACAATACGGCGTCCAAAGCGTCAAACGCGCGCTCGAAGCGCCGATTCGCGAAATCGCCAAAAACGCCGGTATCGAAGGCGCGGTCGTCGTCAACCGCATTCGCCAAATGACCGGTAAAAACGACGGTTACGACGCCGACAAAGATTCGTACTGCGACCTCGTCGAAGCGGGCGTCATCGACCCGGCGAAAGTCGTTCGCACCGCGTTGCAAAACGCGTCGAGCGTCGCCGCGCTCTTGCTGACGACCTCCTGCCTCCTGACGGATATTCCGAAAGAAGAACCGGCCGCTCCGGACCCGAACGCGATGGGCGGCATGGGCGGCGGTATGCCGGGCATGGGCGGAATGGGCTTCTAGTCCGTTAAACGTCGCTAAAAATAAAAAACGAACGAAAACGAACGCTCTCGGCGCCGTCTTGGCGGAAGTCGGGGGCGGGCGATAAAATATAAACGAAAAGCGGACGCCGCGTTTGTCGAAGTCGATAAAAGCGGCTCTCCCCCAGCCGACGCGCTTTGCGGCGCCGCTCGCGCTTAAATTCGACAATATACATATAATATATTGAAAGGACGTTAATATGAACGCGAAGAAAAACCTCAATCTGAAACCGTTGGAAGACCGCGTCGTCGTCGAACCGATGGAAGCCGAAGAAATGACCGCCGGCGGTCTCTACCTCCCGGACGCCGCGAAAGAAAAACCGCAACGCGGGATCGTCGTCGCGGCCGGTTGCGGTCGCCTCCTCGACAACGGCGAACGCGCCGCGATGAACGTCGCGGTCGGCGACGAAGTCATTTACGGCAAATACTCCGGTTCCGACGTCGAAGTCGACGGCGTTCAATATAAGATTCTGCGCGAAAGCGACGTCCTCGCCAAGGTCGTCAAAACCGCTTGATTTTTCGCGGTCGCCGACGTTCCGCTCCCTCGGCGTTCGACGTTAGCGTCGAGGTCGGAGCGCGATTTTTACCGAATATAGCGTTTATATATAAGGAATCCTCAAGTGGCTAAACAACTCATTTTCGACGACGCGGCGCGACGCAAGATGCTCGACGGCGTCAACAAACTCGCCGACGCGGTCGCCGTTACTCTCGGCCCGACCGGTCGCAACGTCGTTTTGAACAAGGCTTACGGCGGCCCGAAAGTTACCAAAGACGGCGTCTCCGTCAGTAAAGAAATCGAACTCGACGACCCGTTCGAAAATATGGGCGCCAAGCTCGTCAACGAAGTCGCGTCGAAAACGAACGACGTCGTCGGCGACGGCACCACCACCGCGACCGTCTTGGCTCGCGCCATCTTCAAAGAAGGCCTCCGCAACGTCGCCGCCGGGAGCAACCCGACCGCGATCCGCCGCGGGATCGACAAAGCCGCCGCCGCGGCCGTCGCCGAACTGACGAAAATGGCGAAACCGGTTACGACGAAAGAAGAAATCGCGAACGTCGGCGCCATCAGCGCGAACAACGACCGCGAAATCGGCGAACTCCTCGCCGACGCGATGGAAGCGGTCGGGAACGACGGCGTCATCACCGTCGAAGAAGGCAAAACCGCCGAAACGACCTATGAAGTCGTCGCCGGTATGCAATTCGACAAAGGCTACCTCTCGCCGTACTTCATCAACGATATGAGCGTTATGAAGTGCGTTCTCGAAGACGCGTACATTCTTCTGCACGAGAAGAAAATCACGAACGTTCGCGACCTCGTTCCGCTCCTCGAAAAGGTCGCTCAAAAGGCGAAACCGCTCCTCATCATCGCGGAAGACGTTGAAACGGAAGCGCTGACGATGCTCGTCGTCAACCGCCTCCGCGGTATTTTGGACGTCGCCGCCGTCAAGGCTCCGGGCTTCGGCGACCGTCGCAAGGCGATGCTGCAAGACATCGCGATCCTGACCGGCGCGCAAGTCGTCAGCGAAGATTTGGGCGTCAAGCTCGAAAACGTCGGCCTCGAATCGCTCGGTCAAGCGAAGCAAATCGTCGTCGACAAAGACTCGACCACGATCGTCGACGGCAAGGGCGAAAAAGCCGCCGTTAAGGCCCGCGCGGACTTGCTCCGTCGCATGATCGCCGAAAGCGAAAGCGATTACGACCGCGAAAAATTCCAAGAACGCCTCGCGAAAATCAGCGGCGGCGTCGCGATCGTTCAAGTCGGCGCGCACTCCGAAGCCGAAATGAAGCAAAAGAAAGACCGCGTCGACGACGCGCTGCACGCCACCCGCGCCGCGGCGCAAGAAGGGATTCTCCCGGGCGGCGGCGTCGCGCTCCTGCGCTGCAAAGAAGCGGTCGAAAAAGCGCGAACGAACGCTCGCGGCGACGAAAAGATCGGCGTCGATATTTTGACGCGCGCCCTCTCCGCTCCGCTGAAACAAATCGTCGACAACGGCGGTTACGACGGGACGGTCGTCGTCGACGAAGTGATGCAAAAGACCGGTTCGCAAGGTTACGACGCCGCGACCGGCAAGTACGTCGACATGTACGAAGTCGGCGTTATCGACCCGTTGAAGGTCGTTCGCGCCGCGTTGACGCACGCCGCGTCCGTCGCCGGATTGATGCTGACGACCGAAACGCTCGTTACCGACGCGAAAAAAGACAAAGAAATCGGCGGGGCGGTTCGCTGATTTTAACAAACGACCAAAACTCGCCTCGTTCGCTTCCCGTTCCCGAACCAAACGGAGCGGAGCGGGCGCGGCGGACGGTCGACGCAAACGACGGGCGGTCGGCGAAAGCGGGGCGCCCGTTTTTCCCGGACGAAAGCGTCCGGCGCGGAGCGGATCGGGACGACGTTTCGGACGCTCTCTTTTTCTTTTCGACGTTTCGAAACGCGGCGCGTCGAAAAAGCGACGACGAAAAATGAAACGCTGAAAATTTAACGTTGCGAAATTTGAAAATAAAATGGCCGAAGAAGTCGACTATTACGAAATTTTAGGAATCGAACGGACGGCGTCCGAAAAAGAAATTTCGACGGCGTACCGCAAAGCCGCGATGAAATACCATCCGGACCGCAATCCCGGCGACGAGGAGGCGGTCGCGAAGTTCAAACTTTGCGCCGAAGCGTTCGAGGTCTTGAACGACAAGGAAAAGCGGAGCATATACGACAGATACGGGAAAGCCGGGCTCGACGGGGCCGGAGTCGGCGGCGGTTTTCAAGACGTCGGCGACATTTTCGGCGCGTTCGGCGATATGTTCGGCGGTTTCGGCGATATGTTCGGGTCGATTTTCGGCGGCGGAGGGGGCGGCGCTCGCGTTCAACGGGGCGCGGACGTTCAATGCGCCGTTACGCTCGATTTGCGCGAGGCGGCCAAGGGCGCGACGAAGGAAATTCGCTTCCGCCGTCGCGAAGTTTGCGCGACTTGCGAAGGTTCCGGCGCGCGACCCGGGACGAAACCGGAGACTTGCCGTTTTTGCGGCGGACGCGGGCGCGTTCAGCAGTCGACCGGCGTCTTTTCGATTCAAACGACCTGTCCGAAGTGCGGCGGGCGCGGGACGACGATCGCCGAGCCTTGCGCCGACTGTCGCGGTTCCGGCTTGAAAGCGACGGAAGTCGTTCGCGAAATTTTCGTTCCGGCCGGCGTCGACGCGGGAACGCGGCTTCGCGTTCAAGGCGAAGGGGAGCGGAGCCCGAACGGCGGCCCGTCCGGCGACTGTTACGTTTTTGTTCAAATCAAACGACATCCGCTTTTCCGTCGCGAAGGGCAAGATTTGATCTGCCAAATTCCGATCGGGTACGCGCAAGCGGCGCTCGGCGCCGAGATCGAAGCGCCGACGCTCGACGGGCCCGAAAAGATTAAGATCGCGGCCGGAACGCAAAACGGCGACGTCGTTCGCTTGAAGGGCCGAGGGATGCCGACCCCGCGCCGCAACGCCGTCGGCGATTTAATCGTTCAGTTTTATATCGAAACGCCGACGAAACTGACGCCGGAACACGAGGCGGTTTTGCGCAAACTCGCCGAGATCGAGGGCGACGCGGTAACGCCGCAACGGAAGTCGTTTTGCTCGAAGTTGAAGGATTTTTTCGACGATCTCTTCGCCGACGATAAAGATAAAGAGAAAAAAGACGGCGAAGAGAAGAAAAAAGAAAAAAACGACGGCGACGAAAACTAAAGCGGCCCGGTAAAATAGGCAAAATCGGTCGCGGCGCGTTGAAAGCGCTCTAAATTGCGGCGACGTTTCGAACGAAAGACGGCGCGTCGGAAAGACCGGCGCGGCGTTCGAACGTCGGACGAAAGCGAAAAAGAAATCAACGTTAAGATATAAAGCCGGCGAACGGTCGGCTCCGGGGAGAACGCAATGGAACGAGAAACGAACGGCGCCGACGCGCAAGAAACGAACGAAAAGAACGAACAAGAACGTTTCGAGCAAGACGTCGAAGCGACGGCGCAAGCGGTCTTTGAAGAAGCGGCCAAAGCGGCGGAAGCCGACGAAC
>JAZQAP010000244.1:0-2124 GCA_045545275.1 Thermoguttaceae bacterium
CGTTGGGACGTCTTGTCGTTAATTTTAACGGCGTTTGTTGCAAACGATTGCTAGTTAACGGGTTGCGATTGTTTCTTTAGCGGCGAAATTTCGAGCGACTTTACCTTGACCGCGTCGCCGGCGTCGTTGATAAGTTGTAACGAACGCTCCGACGCCGCCGGGAGATCCGCCGTCAACGTTCGTTTCTCGTCGACGCAAATATCGATTAAATTGGACGTTAGGATGCAATCGAACGTAAGGTTTCCGCTCGACATATCGACGCGCTCGATTTTGAAACCGCCGAGGTAAACGGCCCGCTCCGAAAAGACGACGCGCAATTCTTTGCCGTCGGCGTACTTGAAAACGACGTCGCGTAAGGCGTCGATACGCTTCGGGTCGTAGGAGAGCGAAAACTTGACGCGGCAACGGGTTGGAAGCGATTCCCAAACGCGTTCCGATTCGGCGATTTCGCTTTCCGAAACGACCGGCGCGTCCGTTTCCGGTATCATTTCGGGAACGAATTTTTCGCCGAGCGTTCCGTCGTCGAAGCGAATCAGCTCGTGAAAGACCGCGCTTCCGCCGAAGCCGCGCTCGCGACTCCAACCGCAAACCAAGCGACGACCGTCTTTAAAGGCCGCCGTTTGCGGAACGTTAATTATTCCCGGCATTAAGATATTCGGCGCGTTCGGAACCTCCCAAGGGCCGGTCGGCGACTTCGACGTCTTGTAATATCCGTTGAGATGGTTCGCGACGACGTAATAATCGTCGCCCCAACGGAACCAGTCCGGACACTCCGGCTCGCCGTTCATGTGCGTGTAGACCGGGTCGGTAAGCGTCCAATTTTCAAGGTCTTGCGACGTCGCGTGCGCCCAACAGCCTTTGCCGCGATACGTCGTCGTAATATACATATGGAACGTTCCGTCGGTCGGGTCTTGGAAAATTTGCGGGTCGCGCGTTCCCCAAGAGTAACCGTCCGGAAGAAGGAAAATCGGGTCGCAATCCTTTTTCTCAAAATGGATTCCGTCTTTGCTCGTCGCTAAACAGAGGAGCCCGTAAGTCTTCCGCTTTTCGCCGTCCGGCATGACGTACTCGACGGCGCGGTTAGCGTAAAACGCGTAATAAACGCCTTTATGATAGTAAACGCAACCGGTGCAGATCGAGCCTTCGTTTTGGCGGTCGATCGGAACGACGAACGGACGGTGCGTCCAGGTTTTCAGGTCGGTCGACGTCGCTTGAATCCATTGGTGCGCGCCGAGGCCGTTTTTCGCGCCGTGGCGGCCCTTGTCGAGGAGGTACATAAAGTGGAAGACGCCGTCGACGTAAAACGGCATGCAATCCCCGACGCCGTAAGCGTTTGGCGGCGTCCAATATTGGAGCGACGCTCCGTCGCCGAGGTCGGTTCGCTCGCGGGGGTCGATTCGGTCGCTTCCGCCGCTAAGCGCCGCGATTTCGTCGTTTGCGAGCGCTCGATTCCAAACGGCGATATGGTCGATTTCGCCGACGAAACCGGCGCGCGCTTCGCCGTCCGGTTCGATTTGAGCGCCGATCGTCAACGCGACGTCGTTCGGACGGAGGGCGCCGAGAACGAAGTCTTCGTCGTAACAACGCCCGTCGACGAAGAGCTCGACTTTCGCTTCGTCGACGCGGCAAACAACGTCGCGCCAAGCGGTTAGCGCGGCTTTCGGGTCGCGCGTTTCGGAACGTAGCGCTCGGCAGCGGAGGAGACCGTTGTTCCCGGTCGTCCCGATTTCGGCGCCGAGCGCGTCGTCGAGGCAGTACAGGTTGTACGCGAGCCGCTCGTGCCCGCCGTGTTTCGAGAAAATCGGCGAATTTTGCCAAACGGTCGCGTCGTAACGCAAGCGAACGCAAAACGTTAGCTCGGAACCGTCGACGGCGAGTTCGGAGCCGAGCGGCGCGTCGGTTCGGAGGTAACCGCCTTGGGAGATTCGGGCGACTTTGCCGTCGCCGCCGCGCAAGAGGGATTCGGCTTTGGCGGTTTCGTCGAGTTCGACGCCGATTTCGACGTCGCCGAACGCTTGCAAAACGCTTGCGACGCCGTCGTTTGCGTTGGCGTCGTTAAGGTCGGCGAAATTCCAAAAAGCGACCGCGTCGGCGAACGGCGACTTGGAAGGGGGATCGTGGCCA
>JAZQAP010000245.1:0-4932 GCA_045545275.1 Thermoguttaceae bacterium
GGACCCCCCCCCCGAACCGTCCCCGACGTCGCCGCAAACGACGTCGACCGAAAGCGTCGCGCCGCCGCAAACGCCGCAAACCGCGCAAAAGTCGACGCTTACGTCGCGACTTACCCCCGTCGCGCCGTCGACTTCGTCGCAAACGTCCGACGCCGTTCCGGTGCGCACCGCCGTCGCGACGGTCGCCGACGTCGAAACGAAACGCTCGTTTCGCGGTTTCACCGAAGTCGACCCGGTCGAAATCGTCCCCCGCGTTCGCGGCTTCCTCGAATCGATCGAGTTTCAACCGGGCGCGCTCGTCGAGGAAGGCGACGTTCTCTTTCGCGTCGAATCGTTCGATTATCAAAACGAAGTCGACGCGGCGAAAGCGGAACTCGCGGCGGCGATCGCTCGGGAAACTCGCGCTAAAGCGACGCATCGACGCAATTTGCAACTTTACAAAGACAAGTCGGTCTCCGGCGTCGTTACCGAGGAAACGCTCGAAGAGAGCCAAACCGCTTGGCGCGCCGCGAACGCCGCGACCGCCCAAGCTCGCGCCGCCCTCGCCGCCGCCGAAAAGCAACTCGAACGAACGGTCGTTCGGGCGCCCTGTCGCGGACAAATCAGCCGCCCCTTTTACCCGGTCGGAACGTTCCTCGACGGCGCCGCGCTCGACCCGCCGGTCTTGGCCCGCCTCGTCGCGATGGATCCGATGCTCGTCTATTTTTACGCGACCGACCGCGAGTTTCTCGAATTTCAGCAAAAACGCCGCGAAGCGCTTAAAGCGCGCCTCGGCAAGCGTTACGACGAGAAAAATTACGCGAACGTCTCGCTCCGCGAAGCGTTAAAAGCGGAAAAACTTCCCGATTATATCGATTTTGAGGCGCGGTTCCCGGGACTCGACGAAAAGGGTGTTTATTCGCGACGCGGCGTCGTCAATTACGTCGACAATCAAATCGACCGTTCGACCGGCGTCGTCGCGCTTCGGGGCGAGATTCCAAACCCGGATTACTCGATTTATCCCGGCGTCGTTTGCGAAGTCGCGCTGACGGACGAGCCGGTGAAAAACGCGACGTTAATCGACGTTAAAGCCGTTTGCTCCGACCTAAACTCGCAATTCGTTTGGGTCGTCGACGAAAACGACGTTCCGCGCCGCCGCCCGGTCGAACTCGGTCGGAAAACGGAGAACGGTTCGCAAGTCGTCGCAACGTCGGGCGTTAAGCCCGGCGAGCGTTACGTCGTCGACGGCGTTCTCAACCTGCGCCCCGGTTTGCGCGTCGTCGAAGCGACGCCGCCCAAACGCCCCGACGCCGAACCGTTCCTCCCGAACGAACGCGAAACCGCCGTCGCGACGACGCCCGATTCCAACGTTTCCGTTCCCGAAAACGCCGAAACGTTCCGCGCCGCCAAACCGGTCGTCCCCGTTCCCGCGACTTCGCCAAAACATCCGAACGACGCAGAGCCCGCCGATTCGTCAAACCGCTCAAACAACGCCGAACCCGCGACTTCGTCAAAACGTTCAAACAACGCCGAACCCGCCGATTTGTCAAACCGCCCACACGACGCTAAACGCGCGACTTTGCCAAAACGCTCAGATGCCGCAGAACCCGCCGATTTGTCAAACCGCCCAGACGACGCTAAACCAGCGACTTCGTCAAAACGTTCAAACAACGCCGAACCCGCCGATTTGTCAAACCGCCCAAACGACGCCAAACCCGCAACTTCGCTAAAACACTCAAACGACGCAGAGCCCGCCGACCCGCCAAACCTCTCAAACAACGCCGAACCCGCGACTTCGTCAAAACGTTCAAACAACGCCGAACCCGCTAATTCGCCAAAACGCCCAAACGCCGCCAACCCAGTCGCCGCTTTTCCCAACGTTAATTACGCCGACCGCGCCGCTCCCCCAACCTCCGCGTCCCCCCGCGACGCGTCTAAATCGCCGATCCCGCCCCCGCCGCGCCGCCCCGTCTCCGCGCTTTCCGCCGCGCAAAATCGATAAAATCGGAAAGCGCCGCCCGGCCCGCTTGAAATCCGGCGCGTTCCGGGTTATAATAGAGAGCGAAACGTTCTCGACGGTCGAAAAACCGCCGAAACGCCGCGTTTCGAGTTAAAAACAGACGGTCGCAACGACTTTAACGCCTCGTCGCCCGTCGAAACGCGGCGCCTTCCCGTCCCAACGCTCCCCCTTATATTAATTAATAATGACGACGCCCTACTTTTTCGACGCGGAACTTCGACGCTCTATCGAAAGCCTCCTTCTCCCGGACGTTCGCCTCCCCGGTCAATACATCGGCGGCGAAGTCGGTCAAATCGTCAAACCCGCCGACTCGGTGAAAGCGCGCATGTGTTTCTGCTTTCCGGACGTTTATTCGATCGGGATGTCGAACGTCGCGCTGTCGGTTCTTTACGACGTCGTCAACGGTCGCGCCGATCTCGCTTGCGAACGCGCCTTTTGCCCGGGTCTCGATATGGAGGCGATCCTCCGAAACGCGAACCTTCCGATTTACTCGCTCGAAACGTTCACGCCGTTGGCCGCGTTCGACCTCCTCGGCTTCACGCTCCAGTACGAGCTTTGTTACACGAACGTTTTGACGATGCTCGACCTCGCCGGGGTTCCGCTTCGCCGCGTCGACCGTTCGCTCGAAGCGCCGCTCGTCGTCGCCGGAGGGCCCGCCGCCGCATCGCCGGAGGTTATGTCCGATTTTATCGACGTTTTCTTGATCGGCGACGGCGAAGAAACGCTCCCGGCGCTCCTCGAACGTTGGGCGGAACTGCGCGCTCAACTCGGCGTCAAACGGGCCTTCGACGCGAAAAACGGCGCCGTCCGCCGCGACGCGTCCTCGTATTTGGCCGCCGGCGGCGACCCGGTCGCGACCTCGAAAGCGCTCCGCCGCGACGCGCTTCTCCAAATCGCCCGCGAGTTCCCAAACGCTTACGTTCCGGAGTTTTACGACGTTTCGTTCGACGAAACCGGCCGAGCGCGGCGCCCCCGCCCGAACGCCGACGGCGTCCCGGAATATATCGACGCGGCGGTCGTTCGCGACCTGAACGCCTTCCCGCCGCCGAAACGTCCGCTCCTCGCGCTCGTCGAAAGCGTCCAAGACCGCGTTTCGCTCGAGATTATGCGCGGCTGCCCGCAAAAATGCCGCTTTTGTCAAAGCACCCAACTCAAGCGCCCGCTCCGTTACCGCTCCGTCGAGCAGATTACCGAGTCGATTCTCGCCGCCTGCGCCTCGACCGGAGTCGACGAAGCGACGCTCCTTTCGCTCTCGTCGAGCGAATACCCGAAATTTGAAGAGGCGCTCCAACGGATTCGCGAAGTCGTTTGCCCGCGCGGCATTTCGCTCTCCGTCCCAAGCCTCCGCGTCAACCACCAGCTAAGTTCCGTCGTTCAAGGACTTACAACCGAACGTTCGTCAAGTTTGACGGTCGCCCCGGAAGCCGCTCGCGACGAAATGCGCCGCCGCATCGCCAAACGCGTTACGAACGACGACCTCTTCGCCGGTTGCCGCGCGGCGTTCGAAAACAATTTTTCGCGCGTCAAAATGTATTTTATGTGCGGTTTTCCGTATGAAACGGAAGACGACCTTACCGGAATCGTCGCGCTCTCGAACGACGTTTGCCGCTTGGGGAAAGAGGTTCGCGGGAAGTTCGCTCAAGTCGTCGCGAACGTTTCGAATTTCGTTCCGAAACCGCACACGCCGCTCCAATGGGCCGCGATGCAGACTCGGCCTTACTTCGAGGAGGCGCACCGAACGCTCCGTCAAACGCGGCGCGAACGCTCGGTCGATTTGAAGTATCACGACCTGAACACGAGCCTTCTCGAAGGCCTAATGACGCGAGGCGACCGCCGGGTCGGACGCGTCGTCGAAGCCGCTTGGCGCGCCGGGGCCCGCCTCGACGCTTGGCGCGAACACTTCAAGCCGGAACTTTGGGACGCCGCCGTCGCCGAATGCGGAATCGACCGCGAAAAGATCGCGCACACGGCGTATTCGCTCGACGCGGAGCTGCCTTGGGATCATATCCGCTTCTACAACGACAAAGAGAAGCTCAAAAAAGAGTTCGCGCTCGTCGAGCAAGCGAAGTTCAACGAAAAAGACTGACCGCCGACGCCCGCAAACTTCGCGCCGCTTTCGCAATTTAACGCCGTTTCGCCGTT
Organism: Thermoguttaceae bacterium; assembly: GCA_045545275.1. Lineage (GTDB taxonomy): Bacteria > Planctomycetota > Planctomycetia > Pirellulales > Thermoguttaceae > RUG369. Next base: position 4,142 of record JAZQAP010000245.1, read on the forward strand.
CGCTCGAACCGCCTCGGCGTTAAACTCGACGCGGTTTGCCTCGCCGTTCCATTTTGCGACGGCGTTCCGGGCCAAGCGGCGTCCGATTTTTTACCGCGCGTCGTTCCTTGCGAACGTCGACGGCACGTTCCGTCGCTCGCCCAAGAAGAGGCGCCCGTTCAACCGTTATTTTTGTTTTATTTCCTCCGTTTTTCGCAAAGGACGCGACCTATGTCGACGCCTCAAAACTCGCAATTCACCCGACGCGGCTTCTTCGGCGCCTCGCTCGGAACCGCTTTAACGGCGACCGTCGCCCCGACCGCGTTCGCCGACGCCGCCCCCGCCGCTCCGCCCGCCTTCCCGGAAACGAGCTTCGCGCTCAACGGCGCCGACGTGAAAATTTACTCGAAAGCGATCGCCGAACCGGTTCGCGTCCTGCAAATTTCCGATACGCACCTCTTCCTCGACGACGAGCGCGGCGCCGATTACCGCGATTACTCGAAGCGAATGGCGGCGGCGTACAACAAAACGAAACACTTCAAAACCGGCGCCGACACCAACCCGATCGACGAGCTGAAAAAAATTCTCGCCGACGTTAGCCCGGAAAAATACGACGCGGTCGTCCTCACCGGCGATATCGTCAGCTTCCCGTCGGCGGCGGGCGTCGATTTCCTCCTCGAAAACCTCGGCGCGACCGGCGTTCCTTATTATTACGTCGCCGGGAATCACGACTGGCACTTCGAAGGCCCCCCCGGTTCCTCCGCCGACCTGCGCGCCGAATGGACGTCGAAAATTCTCGCGCCGCTCTACCC
>JAZQAP010000246.1:0-2732 GCA_045545275.1 Thermoguttaceae bacterium
AGCGTACTAGACTGCTAGAGCTAGCGACCTAAAACGAGACGGAATCCGCGGTCATTGTCCCGGTCCGTCGGGTCGTCGTTAAGCCGGTCGGCCGACCGGCAGTACTTGGCGCTGCTGTAACAGCTACCGCCGCGCAAAACCCGGTCCGAGCCCGACGCCGGCCCCGTCGGGTCCGTCTGCGACGCCGCGTCATACGTAGCGGAGGCGAACCAATCGGAACACCATTCCCAAACGTTCCCGTGCATGTCGTACAAGCCCCAAGCGTTCGGCGCTTTTTTGCCGACTTCGTGATTGTTGTACCCGGAATTATCCTTGTACCAACCCATCGAATCCAAGCTGGAACCCGCGTAGGGCCCGCTCGCGCCCGCCCGGCAGGCGTACTCCCACTCCGCCTCGGTAGGAAGTCGGAACTTCAAACCGGCCGGAGCAATCCCTAGGGAATTCAACTTCGCAATAAACTCTTGGCAATCCTCCCAACTCACGTTCCCCACCGGTTTATTCGGCCCCTTCAAATAACTAGTCGTTATCGGATTCTTGCCCGTTACCGATTCCCATAACGCCTGCGTTACCTCCGTTTCCAACATCCAGAAGCCTTGCGTCAGCTTTACCTCGTGTTGTTTCTCCCAAGACAACCGATCCGGTTCGCTTTCCGGGCTTCCCATCGTGAACGTCCCCGCCGGGCAGTAGCGGAAGTTGTACGTCGCGCCCTTAATATTAAGCGATTTTTGCGTTCCCGCCGCATACGTTCCCGTCCAACCGCCCGACGCGCTCGCCAACGAACTCGTTCCCGACGAAGTTCGTCCGCTCAACGAACTCGAGTTTTGCGCGTAACGATGCGTCGTATCCAACGCGGAACCGCTCGACGAATTCCCGCCGTCGACCGCGACGTATTCTCTCCCGTTCCAGCGCGGCGCCAACGGACGCTCGCTCGTCGAACCGGCGTTTTGCGCTCGACGCTCCGCCGCGGCGCGGGCCTCCGCCTCTTCTTTCGCCTTGCGCTCCGCCTCCGCTTGCGCGGTCGCCGCGGCTTGCGCTTCCGTTTGCAGACGCAGAATCTCCGCGATCTCCGCCTCCGCCGCGACGTAATCCTCGTTCACGGCGTTGATCTTGCGCGCCTGCGACAGCTTCTCCGCCGCCTCGCGCCACTTCTTTTGACGGCGCAACGCGCACGCCTCTTGGTAAAGCGCGTCCGCTTCCAGCCAGCGCGCCTGCGTCAGACCGTCTCGGAGGAGACCCGATAAAATCGCGAAGTCCGTGATTTGACCGCTCCAGTTCGGCGTCTGCGTCGCGCCGCAATGTTCCTGCGCCAGCTCGTTCGTTCGCTCCGTTACGTACTTAAACACCTCCGAAAACGCCAGCGCGCCGTCCTTGTCGACGTCCGCCCGAGGGTTGTTCTTGTCGAGCGCCTCCAACAAACTCAACGTGAACACGCCGTGGTCGACGCCGTCCCCGCACTCGTACGAGAATTTGCCCGGTTGGCAGCTTTGAAGAAGCGACGTCGATTTCGGCGCCGACGCGATCTCGACCAGCCCCTTCGCGCCCGCCGCCGACCGCGTCTTGAAAATCGCCTTCGCGTTCGTCGGATCGTCCCGGCAAGCGTCGACGATCATCCAGCGGAAGTTCGCGTCGCTCGACTCCAGCGCCGCCAGCATCTTGTCGATCGAAACCGCCGTCCCGAACGGGTCGCGCGCTTTCACGTCGATCGGCGCGAAAAACGACTCCTTCGAGTCCGCCGGCTGAATCCCGTGCCCGCTCAAGTAAACGACCGCAAAGTCGCCCGGTCGCAGGCTTTCGACGAACGCCGCGAACCGCTCCTCGACGTTGTCTTTCGTCGGAAAGTCGCCGAAATCGCCGCCGGTTTTCAAAACCGCGACGTTTTTCTCCTCGAAACCGAGCTCGACCAGCCGCGCCGCCAACGCCTCGACGTCGTTCTTGACGAACGCCAAATCGGTCGCGTCGCGGTAGTCGTCCGCCCCGACGAGAAACGCCTTGAACCCGGTCGGCGACGCGAGCTTGCCGTCTTTCGGCGTCGCGACGAGCCGACGTTTTCCCGACGCCGCCGCCGTCGACGCTTCTTCGCCGCCGCCCAACGTTCGACTCCCCGACGGCGCCGCGTCGGCGACCGATTCCGCCGTCGAACCGAGCGCCGCGTCGGCGACCGGTTCCGCCGTCGACCCGAGCGCCGCGTCGGCGACCGGTTCCGCCGTCAATCCGAGCGCCGCGTCGACCCGGGCTTTGTCCGCGTCGCAAAGTTTCGCGTACCCGAACTTGTACGCTTTGCCGTTTTCGCCGCGAAAATAAACGTCTTCCGGCGTCGACGCGGCGTCGGGCGACTCTTTGAGCGTTCGTTTGACGTCGAGCGTGCCGGTTACGACGACTTTTCCGCTCCGCCCCTTCCAAGCTCGCGACGTTTCCTCCGTCTGCGCGAACGCGGCGAACGTCGCGAACCCGAGCGCCGCGGCGAGAAACGCCGTTTGAGCGCGACGACGGCGCTTCGCTCTTTCGCCCGTTTTCCCCGCTTCGCTTATTTTACCCGTTTTCTCCGCTTCGCCCGCTCCGCTCGACCGGCTTATTTCGCCCGCTTTACGCGTCTTACTTTTTTCGCCCATTTTCACCGTTTCACCGTCAAGAACTTAAATTGCGCAATTTAACGTTTTCGCGTCGAACCGAAAAGCGAACGCGAAACAATTTTCCGCCGTTATTTTCTTATAATCGGCGGTTTTGTCAAAGCC
>JAZQAP010000247.1:0-6745 GCA_045545275.1 Thermoguttaceae bacterium
GGGGGGGGGGGGAGGAAATCAAATCGCGTCAAGCGATCTTTTTATCGTACACGCGGTAAACCTTGTTGCGAATCGTTCCGGCTTTTTCCAAACTGCCGCGCGAATATTGGTTCGATTCAAGCACCCAAGAAAACTCGGCTTCTTGAATCCCCCATTCGAGCGTTTTCGGCACCAACGCGTTCAGCAACACAAGCCCCAACCCGGTCATCTGGAACTCGGGCAGAACGTTCGCGCTGATAATCCGCATCTTTTTAATTTCCGAACGCTTTCGCAACAACTTAAGGAAACCGAACGGGAAAAGCCGTCCGTTAATCGCCTTAATACGAGGATTATAGTCGGGGAGGCAAAAAGTCGCGCCGACCGTTTTTCCGTCGATCTCCGCCGCGATCGCCAACTCCGGCACCATCAAATATTTCATCGAGGCGGCCATTTCGCGCAACTCGGCGTCGGAAAACGGCACAAATCCCCAAGTGCTGGAAAGCGACTTATTGTAAATATCGAGGAACATACGCACGTCGGCCTCGAAATTTTTTTTATCGAGCGGTCGCAACTTCACGGCGTACCGTTCTTCAATCATTTCGACGGTTCGCAGGTACCGCTCGCGCACTTTCGGAAGCATGTCGATCTTCCCTAAAAACGCGTACAAATCCTGCGCTTTCGCTAATCCGACGTTTTCAAAAAGCCGCTCGTAATACGCCGGATTATACGTCATCATAAAAAACGGCGACGAGTCGAAACCTTCGATCAGGAGACCGACGGTATGGTTCATCGACGGATTCATCGGGCCGCGCATCGTTTCGCACCCCCGCTCTTTCAGCCAATCGGCGGCGGCGGCGAAGAGCGCGTCGGCGACGGCTTGGTCGTCGATCGATTCGTAAAACCCGAAAAATCCGACCTTGTCGTTGTAACGCTCAAGGTGCCCGACGTTCAAAATCGCGGCGATTCTCCCGACGACTTTACCGTCGCGAACCGCCAAAAACGTTTGAATTTGATTCCGTTCGTAAAACGGTTCCTTCGCGTACCCGAGAAGCCCCTTCTCGCTCGCCAAGAGCGGCGGAATCCAATACGGGTCGTTTTTATAAATCTCCCAAGGCAACAACAAAAAACGTTTTTTGTCCCGTCTTGAAACCGGCGTTACAATCTTGATTTCGCTCGTCATCAGGCGTTTCCCGCTTACCTATTTCCAACGACGCCGTCGTCTTGGCGTCGTTTCGACGTCGTTGGAAGCAAGAGCGCTTCCGGCGACGTCGGAGATTTATTGTTGTTCCCGCCAAACGTTGAAGGAAGCGCGTTTTTCAAAGGGCAAACGTTCCGCTTTCGTCGGTTCAGACGGCGCGACGCCGATCGGCAAAACGATTTGGACGCGTTTTCCTTCCGGAATTTGGAGAAGTCGGGCAATTTTTTCGGCGATTTCGTCGCGACGCAGGACGCCGTCGAGCCAAACGGAGTGGAACCCGAGCGCCGTAATCGCGAGCAACATATTTTGAACGGCGGCGGCGCAATCTTCTTTATAGAAGGAAACGTCGGAGTAAACCGGTCGTTCGTCGGCGACGCAAATAATCGCCGCTTTCGCGGTTTTGCAAACCGGCGTCGGCATGATTTCGGCAATTTTCGCGAGAATCGCCGGATCGTCGACCGCGACGAAGGACGGCGACTGCGCGTTGCAAGCCGTCGGCGCTTCGATCGCCGCTTCGAGAATCTTCGTCAACGCTTCCCGCGAAACCGGAGCGTCGGTAAATTCGCCGCGATAACAACGTCGGCGAGCGACCGTTTCGAAAAATTCCATCGTTTCCCCTTTCGTTTCCGTTCTTTCGTTAAAATCGGCGCAACCGTCAATTTTTACGTTGCGACGCGTTCGTTTTACGCGCTAAAACCGTTAAATAGGTTCGACGTTTTCGCGTCTCGACGTTCAACAGAACCGCCAAAACGCCGAACATAACGATTTTAGCGGCAAAATCCGTTGGAAACGCCGTTTCGCCGCTAAAATCGTCAAACGCGCCGCCGCATTCGTTTTTTCACTGCGAAATATGGAAGAGCAAGACGTCGCCTTCTTGAACGACGTATTCCTTCGTTTCGCGGTGATTGAGGCCGGCCGCCTTCACTTCGCGCTCGCTTCCGAGACGAATCAAGTCGTCGCAAGCGATCACTTCGCAGCGGATGAACTTCTTAATGAAGTCGGTGTGAATCTTCCCGGCCGCCTCGACCGCGGAGCTGTTTTTGCGCGTCAGCCAACTGCGAACCTCCTTGTCGCCGGCGGTCAAAAAGACCATTTGCCCGGAAGCGTCCATCAGCGTTCGGACGACTTTGTCGCGCCCGACGCGGGTCAACCCCATTTCTTCGAGGAAGGCGTCCGCTTCTTCCGGCGCCATCTTCGAAAGTTCTAACTCAAGCCCGACCGAAACGGCGAGAACCGGTTCTTTTTCCGTCGCGAACTTATTATATTGTTCGAAATCGGTTTCGTCGTCGCCGGTGTTGACGAGAATCATTCGGCGTTTTTCGGTCAAAAAGCGGAAGGAACGCGTCGCTTTGTACTGCTCTTCCGTCATTTCTTCGGCGAGGAGCGGATTCCCGGCTTCGAGGCGTTCGCGGATAAGTTTCAGCGTCTCGTATTCGATTTCGAGCGCTTCCTGCTCTTCCTTCGAACGGCGGCGCTTGAACTGCTCTTCGATCTTTTCGACGCGGTTCGTCGCGATTTCGAGGTCGGCGAGAATCATATCTTCGACGAACGCTTGCATTTCCGCGTCGACTTTCGAGCCGTCGAACGCCGGAACGACGCAAACCAAGTAGTCGGCTTCGCGCAGGTGCGCCAATTTCGCGACGTTGCCGACGTGATCGCGGTTGAGACCGGGCGTGTCGACGATTTCCATCGCGGCGTAAGTAACCTTTTTCGGCTTGTAAATTTCGCAAAGCGCCTCGATTCGCGGCTCCGGAATCGTCGCCGTCGCCAACTGCGACGAGTGAACCGCCGACGGGTCGGGCGTCGCGCCGCTCAACCACTCGAATAAGGAACTTTTGCCGCTGCCCGCGTACCCAACCAATCCAACTTTCATATCGAACTCTTCAACTTAAACGTTAAAACCGTTTCAACGGTTAAAATCAACTCTTAATTTTTCTTTCAAGGACGCCGGTTGTTTTTTTCTTGCTAAAACGCTCCGCAAAGTCGACGAAACCGGCAAAACCGTCGCGATCGATAAAATCGCGCCGAGCGTCGCCGTTTTACTTCAGCGTAAACCCGACGGGCATATAAAGCACACGTCCGCAAGCCGGGCAAGTCAACGCCGCGCCGCCGCAAACTTTCGCGACGACCTCGACCGGCAATCGCCGCCGGCAAGACCCGCAGTATCCTTCGCCGGTCAACGGCGCGAACGTTTCCTCGCCGCCGAAATCCTTAACGAGTCGAGCGTATGTTCCGGCCCAATCGCGCGGCAACCGTCCTTCGGCGTCGCGAAGCCGCCCTTGCGCTCGTTCGACGTCCGCCGTCAATTTCGGTTCCGACTCGGCGGCGGCGCACCGCGCTTTTTCGAGCAGCTCGGTCGCCTCTTTCAACTCCGTTTCGGCGCGCTCGATTTCCGCGTCGAACTCCTCGGCGACGGTCAACGCCTCGAACGCCGCTTCCGCCAGCTCGTCGTTTTTATAAGCGATCGACTCGATTTGAATTTGAATCGACTCGTATTCGCGGTTCGACTTCGCCGCGTCGAGTTGGGCGCGCCGCCGTTCCAGCTCTTGCGCCGCGGCGTCCGATTCGCGTTCCTTTTCCTTCGCCGCCAAGAGGAGATTTTGCTTCTCCTCGCGCCGAGCGGCCAAGGCGTCCGCCGCCTTTTTTTGCGCCGCGACGCCCGCCGCGACCGCCCGCCGCCCTCGTTGAATCCGATAATTCAACTCGGCCAACGCCCGGTGAATCCCGTGCAGTTCGTCGATTAACGCGGCGATTTCTTTCCCGTCCATCTCGTTTTCGCTCCGTCTATTCTCTCTAATCCGCGAATTTTGTCCGTTTTTCCCGCTCGTTCGACTCGCGCGAGCCGTCCGCCGCTCAATTTTCCGCGCCGTCCTCCGACGACCGAACGCGACGCGCTTCGTAAAAGAAGACGGCGGCGGCGTTCGAAACGTTCAAACTGTCGGCGATTCCGAGCATCGGCAACCGCGCTTTTTTGAGGAGGCCGTCGGCGGCGTCCTCCGGCGTTTCGGTCGCCCAAATTTCGGTCAATCCGTCCGCTTCGCTCCCGAGAACGATCGCGGTCGGACGGCGGTAATCGAGCCGCGGATAAGGAATCGAGTCGTCGCAAAGCGCGGTCGCCCGTTGAATTTTGCGGCGACGCAACCAAGCGAGAACCTCCGGAGCCGGCGCGACGACGGTCGGAACGCTGAAGATCGCGCCCAAACTCGACCGAATCGCGTTCGGATTGAAGAGGTCGAAATCGGGCGCCGCGACGATCAGCGCGTCCAACCCGGCGCCGTCCGCGCTCCGCAAAATCGCCCCGACGTTCCCCGGCTTCTCGACGCCCTCGATTACCGCGATAAGGGGCGCCTCCCCCGTTTTTTCCAATTTTGCCGTTAATAACGAATCTAACGCGTCAAAGGTCGTCGTTTTCGCGCGAACGACGGCGACGACCGCCTCGTCCCGCTCGCCGAACCCAATTTTTTCGAAAGCGCCGGTCGAGAGCGGAATCGTCGGAACGCCCGCCGCGTCGACCGTTTTCAAGAGCGTTCGCAACTCGTCGAACCGTTTTTCGACCGCGTCGGCGTCCCGTTCGCTCTTCCCGGCGCGCGCTCGAACGACGCTCAACGCCGCGTCGACGTCGACCTTTTCGTCGGCGACGACGTTCTTTCCGGCGTTCCAAAAAACCTCGACGAACTCGAACCCGCGCTCCCAAGCTCGCGCCGCCTCGCGAACGCCGTCGATCAAAAAGAGGCCTTCGCGCCGACGAACCCGACTCTCTCGCAAACGCGCCGCGTTTTTGACGCGCGGATTCTGCTGACTAACGATCGCCGCGAACATACCGCTCCCGTAAATTTAACGTATTTCCTCTAATTTCAACAAACCGCCGTCCCGCCAAAAAGCGCGACGGAAATATCGCCGCAAAAAAGACGTCGCCTGTTGTATTGTAAAGCGCGACGCGGTAAAAGTCAAGAACCTCGCCGTCGAGAAGAGCAAATATTGCGTCCGAACGCGCCGATAACGCCGTTTTCAAGACTTGTAACGATTAAAGAAACAACGTCGATTATAGAGAACGCGACGTTAAGCGCTTCGCTCGCTCCGCGTTTTCGTCGTCGCGTCGTTTTTGTCGGAAAGCTCGAACAAGAAAAAGAACCGAAAAATAATTTTATCCCCAAAAAAACGTCGTCGTTTCCGGAATCTTCTCCCAAAGGTTTCGAACAAACTCCAAAAGGCGCGCGACCGACCAAGGAAGGGAAATCGCGACGGTCGCAAAAGTTGCGACAATTTTCAAAACCGTCGCGAACGCTTGGTCTTGAATCTGCGTCGCCGCCTGCAAAATTCCGGTCGCCAAGCCGACGAGAACGCAAACGACCAACGCCGGCGCGCCGACCGCCAACATCGTTTGCAACGCTTCCCGCCCCAACGCGATCGCAGTTTCCGTTTCCATTTTATTTTCCTTCGCTTTAACGCTAATAACGTCGCCTTATTCTTTTTTGTCTCCGCAATTTCCTCCGCTCGATCGTCAGCCCGCCGCGCCGTTCCAAGCGAAACTTTCAAGCAACGACTTCACGACGAGCGTCCAACCGTCCGCTAAAACGAACAGCGCCAACTTAAAAGGCAGCGAAACAACCGTCGGCGGGAGCATCATCATCCCGGTCGAGACCAAAACCGACGAAACGACGACGTCGATAATCAAAAACGGAATCAAAATTTGAAAACCGATCAAAAACGCCGTTTTCAATTCGCTTAGCAAAAACGCCGGAGCGAGCGCGCGCCAAGGAACGTCTTCGTAAAACTCCGGGTTTTCCTTCCCCGGGATAAACCGCGTAAAGACCCCGATCGTTTCAACGTTCCCAGTCTTCTCAATTTGGCGCCAAAGGAAGGTTCGAATCGGCGCTTGGCCGCGTTGAAGGGCTTCCGCGTTCGAAATTTGCCCTTCGGAATACGGAACGACCGCGGTCTCGTAAACCTCCGACCAAACCGGCGTCATTATTAATAAGGACAAAAAGACGGCCAACGCCGCGATCGTTTGATTCGACGGAACCTGCCCGGCCCCGATTCCTTGTCGCAAAAGGGAAAGAACGACCGAAATCCGAACAAAAGACGTCGTCGCCAACAAAATCGCCGGCGCAACCGCTAAAATTGAAAAAGTCAACAACGTTTTCAACGACGTCGCGACGCTTTCGCGCCCGAACCAACCGCTCGGGCCCCGCGTCCAAAAACTCGGTTCGCCGCTCGATTCGTCGCCGTCGCCGTCAAATTCGATTTTTTCCGCCAAATTCCCCGCGTCCGCCGCAGTCGACGCAACTTCGCCGACTTCCGCAACCCGCGTTTTTTGCTCGGCGTTCCCAATATCCGCCGTTCGCGCCGTTCCGTTAGTTTCGCCAATCCCCGCAGACCGCGCGACCGGTTCAAGCGAAACGGCCTCCGCGCCGTTAAAATCGTTATAAAAGTTCAACTCGGACGTTTCGACGCCCAACGTCGCTCTTCCGGAACGCTCCGTTTCGACCGCCGCCGGAATCGAGCCGCCGTCCTGCGCCGACGCGGCCCAACCGAACGTCGCCAACGTCGAGACGGCGCCGGCGAACG
>JAZQAP010000248.1:0-4096 GCA_045545275.1 Thermoguttaceae bacterium
GAAATCGAACGTTTCTTTCGACGTATCAAGGACTTCCGTCGAATCGCGACGCGTTACGATAAACTTGACGTTATGTTTTCGGCGTTTTTAAACTTTGTCGCAATCGTTATTTTACTTAAGCGTTAATGGCAACACGCCCTAGGCTTTTGTTCGGGTTCAAAGGCGCGCCGAAGCTCGAATTTGAGGTCGGCCCGAATTATTCTAAGTCGCGTTATTACAACGGTTGTTTATTGGCTCGCGTTGGGAAAACGCTCCTTTGGGGGCGACGAGGCGTTGCGAAGGCGAATTCGTCGTTCCGGAAGGGCGACGAGGCGAGCGAGAGCGGCGCGTTCTATCCCGGACAATTTCCGTCCGTTAAGTTGCCGGAAAGCTAACGCGACGTCCGTCGATTTCAACGCGTTTTCTTTTCGCTTGAAACAAAAAAACGGCGTAAAAAAAGCTAAACCGTTCAGAACGACGACTTAGAAAAGCGTCTCCGACTGGAGTCGAACCAGCAACCTTCGGCTTCGGAGGCCGTTAAGGACGGCGCGGACGCGGCAGTGGAAACTCTTGAAAATTCGCGGTTTGCGCGTTTTTTATCCTCTTTTTTCTTGCTTGTTAAAAGTGAAAAAAACGTCTTTTTTGAAACTTTTTCGACCCAATTTCGACCCAAAAGGGCCCTGCGTTCGCCGCCGGGTCGAGACCGCGAACGGTCGGCGGCGACGCGTAAACGTCAAACGTCGGCGCTCAACAGCGCGGCGATTTCTTTCCCGCGTTCCGTCAACCGCGTGCGAACAAAGGCGGCGGTCGAAATATCGGAGTCTTGCAATTCGCTGTCGACAAACGGCGCTTCGCGGAGGACGAGCCCTTCGCAAAGGCAATAGGGGAAGACGCCGGGAGAAGAAAGAAACGTCGCCGATTTTCGAGCGGTCGCGTCTCTCGTCAAAATTAAGTACGGCGCAGGCGGAGCGTTGAACGGCGAAGGAATGTAAATGTCGGCGTCTAAGGACGTTTGGACGCAATGCCTTATAAGGTCGACAACCTCGCCTGACGCTTCGGCGAAAACGCGACGGTTGTCGAGTTGACGCAACGCGTCGAAATGCTCGCGAGCCAACGGCGCGACGGAATAAAGCGGCGAGCGATCGACGAGCGCCTTGGCCGCGACCAATTCGTCTAACAACGCTTGCGGGTTGGCCGTTTCGAGCGGATGGGCGCGGTCGGCTCCGAAATAAACTTTGCCTTTATTCAAGGCTAACGTCTTATGGTCGTGGAGCAATACGGCGACGATCAAAGCGAGCGCCGGAGCGGACAACGCCTCGGGGTCGAAGGCTTGACGGGAAACGGACGAGCGAACGCGCTTGCGCAGAGCGTCGACGACGAAATAAATCGCGACGCTCGACGTCAACCAAAAGAGCGCGACGACGGCCCAGTCGACGAGCAAATTCCAAACGCCCCAAACGCCGACCGCCGACAAAGCCGGGCTTGACAAACGAGGCCAATATTGGCCGATAAACTCAAAAATTCGCTTCATATCGAACGGTCTAAACGTTCCCGCTCCTTGGTTTGCGATGGAGCCGTCGCCGGTCTGAATGATCGTCGGAGCGTTAAATTGCGCTCCGTCGAACGACACGTTCGGCGCGGCGTTGCGTTTTTCTTGCGACATTTTGAAGCTCTTTTAAATTTAGACCTTCGCCGATTTTGGGCTCTCGACGAAGGCGATTAGGTTAAGTTGTTGCGGTTCTCGACGCGCGAACTCTTGGGCTGTTCACGCGTGGTAAAGGTTTCACGTTTCCTTATTTTATGGGAAAAGAGGGGGGAATATTGCCTTCTTCTTCGACCTCTCGGTATCCTTTCGCTATGATTTCCCAACGGAAATAGCTTGTGGACGGCTTAGAGGTCTTTTTGATCAACAATTGGGTCTCCAACTGTTCAAGCGCGTCGTCGAGTTCCGCTATTTCTCGATGACTGTTACAAGGAAGTAAATAACGACCACAATTAAACCGAGTGTCGCGATCGGTTACACATTTAATTAAATAGTTAGTTTGCGCCATTGCCCGTAAAATGTTGCGAGCTAGTTCGGACAACTCGCCGCAAGGAGTAGGTGATTGCAATGGTTCCGGCGCGAAATATTGCGTGGCGTTACAAGCGCAGAACTCGGTAATTTTGTAAACTTGCTGATGTATATCATTTTCCATAAGGACAACAAGTTCAGCGTCGCAGAGAGCGTTAAGCGCAGCCTTGAGTTGTGGTAAATCATAGCTCTCGAAACAAAGTCGTTTACTTATTTTAACGCCCGTAATAAAACGAATAACTTCAGGCGAAGACTCCTCGGCAAAACGCCCAACGACAATCAAGCTTTTTTCTTGAAACGCTCGTTTCAAGATATCAAACGCAGGTAGAGCAAATTCTAACGATTTTATCGCTCTTAAAAATTTGTCGTATTCACTCGTGTTCGTGTTCTTCGGAACGACCGGCGCTAAACCGAGTTCTGAAATTTCGTTTTCGATAAATCTTTGATAAAAACCTTCGAGGTTTCCTTCTTGACGGTAAAATTTAATGAGCGCAGTGATAACCTGTATAAAACCGTCAGGCATATAATCCTTGACGAGATTACCGAATTTTATTTCTCCTCGCAAATCTCGTGAAATAATTTCGTCGATATCAGCGCAGAGTTTCTTAATTCCCTTGATATCGAAAGAATAGGGGGTTACACGATATTGTGTAATGTCCGAGGGCAAGTTAATTTCTTGGGTGATCGTAATTGTTTTTTTATTGAACGCCTCGGCAATGCCTAATTCAAGCATAACATTAAGGTTTTTGTCGGAAACGTCGGCAATAATATAGTCGGCGCGAATAATATTTTCGATGATATCGGCCTGAAACGCTCTAGGATTTGGAACCGACGCTGCGTGAATGAATTTATATTCTGGCAAACGTTCGACACATTCATCGAAAAGGTCAAAATTTGGGGTTCCGAATTCCATAATCCAAAAAATGATTGGTTTTTGAGACGTAACGACAGCACGTTTTTCTTGGTTCATTTTATCCTTTCGAAAGCGGCGACCATTTTAGGCCTTGGTCGCCGTTTCTTTGATTCTTAGATTACTTTTCTTCGCGCCGCAAGATTTCTTGCGCCAACTCGCAAATCGTGTATTCGCTCAGGTTTTTTTTTGCTTGTATTGACTCAGCAAGTCTTCGGCGAAGTCCAACAGGTCTTTCTGCATTTCTTCCGGCAACGTGCGGAAACGGTCGAGAATCCAGCGTGTCGACGCGGCGCGTTCCTCTTCCGGCGTCGGTTTCGGCGGTTCTTCTGTCGGAAGAAACATTTCTTCGCCGGGCTCGGACATCATCCAAGCGGGGTTGACGTTCAAGGTTTCTTGGAGCCGCGCAAGCGTTTTTTCAACGATCGGCTTCGCGCCGGTTTCGAGTACGGAATAGTACGAACGGGTAACGCGGATTTTTTCCGCCATTTTGGCTTGCGTAAAGCCCAAATGGCGACGCAGTTCGATCAGACGTTCATTAGGCGACATTACATCCTCCTTTAGTAAACATTCTACTTGTCTTTGCCGTCTTGTCAACATTTGCCAAAAATATTTTTGCTAGATGCTTGACAGAAAGCGTTTCTCGAGTATACTGTTGCTAAATGGAAAGCAAAGCGGCGAATCGACAAAATTTCCAAAAGCGTCTTCCCTTGGTTCAACGCAGAAGGAAATTGTCCTAAGCGATTAGGCCCGCGAGGGGCTAGGATTCGCCGCGCTTCCTTTTGAATTATGACACTTAGCGAAAGAAAGGGAAGTAATGAATCCGCACGAACAGCGCATCGTTGAAATTTTAGCGCAATTACCGCCCGACCTTTACGAACGTTTCCTCGCATACGGGCGCGGTATGCTTGCCGCGTTGAAAACACGGTAGTGGTAAAGACGGGGAACGGGCAGCTGAACATCTCCGAGGAAGCCCCGTCGCCTCCGGCGGTCTCGCGCCGCCGGAGGTTTTCCCCTAAACGTCGGCGTCGACAAACGCGCGGGTTCGGTTTGAAGCTCGCCGAAGTCGCGCGGTCGAAGCGGTTGGGCCCGCTTCGACTTGGGCGCCGTCTTTTAACGAAACAAGAGCGAGGCGG
>JAZQAP010000249.1:0-4384 GCA_045545275.1 Thermoguttaceae bacterium
CGAAACGAAACGAAACGAAACGAAACGAAACGAAACGAAACGAAACGAAACGAAACGAAACGAAACGAAACGAAACGAAACGAAACGAAACGAAACGAAACGAAACGAAACGAAACGGAACGAAACGAAACGGAACGCGGCGGAACGCGGCGGAACGCGGCGGAACGCGGCGGAACGCGGCGGAACGCGGCGCGGCGAAAAAGCGAAAGAAAAAGAAAGCGGCAAGAAATAAAAAAACCGCCTCGAAAGGCGGTTCAAAGCCAGCGGGGAGAATCGAACTCCCAACCTCAGCATTACGAATGCTGCGCTCTGCCAGTTGAGCTACGCGGGCAAAAAGTCGAGAAACTTAATCTTTGTCGCTAACAACTTTAAGGAGTTGGTTGGCTTTGGTTTCCCTTAACTCTTATGCCAACATTCTAACCGAGATTCCGAAAACGTCAAGCGGCTTTTTTAAATTTTTTTCTTTTTTTCTTCAAAAGGCCGCGCGTCCCGGTTTTTACCGAGTCCGGCGCGTCGCGCGACGCGACGAACGGCGACCGTCGGCCCAATTTTCGCGACGTCGGCGGTTAAAAAAGTCGCAGGTCGGGACGCGAGAAGTCGACGAGCGCGAGCGCTTGCGCGACGACCGAAAGGACGTAAAGCGGAAAACGCAGTTTTTGCGCGACGGTCGCCCAAAATTCGTCGAGCGAATCGGAAACCGACGACAAACGCGGCGTTTCGGAACCGGCGCGCGCTTCGACGTCGAAAAGGTCGTCGAAATCTTGGTCGTCGTCGAGCGCGTCGGACGCGACCGCGATCGGTTCGAGCGGCTCCGGGGCTTCGGCGGCGTTCGAGCGCGTCGACTCGGGCGCGGAACGAGCGAAGCGGCCTTTGAGGAGCAGAACGGCGAAAACGAGCGCGGCGGCGGTCGGCGGGGCGATCGACGAAGGAAACGTCGCGAAGTTCGACGCCGCGACGACGCATTGCGCGGTCAGCCAAACGGCGAAAACCGCGATCGCGACCGCGAATTGAACGACGTTTCGACGCGCTCCGTCGAAAATCAAGCGAACCGAAAAAAAGACGAAAAGAACGGCGACCAAAACCGCTTCGAACGTCGCCGCGGTCGGAACGTCGAACCAAATCGGCGGACGCGCCGCCGTCTCGAAAGTCAAACGCCAAAAATAAGGAAACGCCGTCAAGCCGAGCGCGGCGAAAGCGACGGCGGTTCCGAACGTCGCGCCGATCGCGCTGCGGAACGACGCGCCGAACCAACGCAAAAAGAAGCCGAACGCGCAAACTAAAAGAAGAGCGTGCGCGCCGCGAGGAAGAGACGCGCCGAGAATTTCGCCGCTCGCCCAAAGCCAAACGCCGAAATAAACGGTCGCGACGCAGCGACTTTCGCGCCGCCAAGCCCAATATTCGCCGAGCGCGCAGCAAACGAACGCCCAATCGGCGAAACGGAAAGCGAAAATATAACGCGATCCGTCGTCGAACGCGAACGCCGCGACGATCGCCGCCGTCGCCAACAGATGAAGGCCGCGCGACCGGGACGTTTGCGCCGTCGCGAAGACGAGGAGCGCCGCCGGCGGGAGCGCGTCCGCCCAAGACGCGGTCGTTTGCGCGACGGCGGCGTCGGAGGAAGCGAAGACGACGAAAACGCCGACGATAAAAGTCGACGCGCCGAGCCAATAAAGGAAGTGCGCCAAGAGCCGTTCGTCGCGTTTTTCGGCGACGACGCCCGCGACGTGAGCCGTCGCGAGCGCGCCGACGAGAAACGCCGCCCTTGCGTCGGAAGCCCAAGCGTTCCAGTAAGCGCCGGCGATCGCGAAAAACGCTCCGGCGACCGCCGCGATTCCGAACGCCGCGAGAGTCGTCGTCGCCCAACGCCGTCGGTCTTCGAAGCGCGCGTCCGGGGATTCGACGCTCGGCGCGTTCGGAACGTCGCCGAGAACGACGCCGAGATAGTCGCGGACGAAATTTTCGCCTTCTTTAGCTTGGTTTTGCGTTGAGCGGTTCATCGAAAATTCCTTTCTCGAAAGGGACGAGGCGCGACGACGGCGGCGCGAAAACGGTTGCGAAAAAGAACGGACGGAGCTTTTTTCAATCCGCCAAGAAATTATACGGCGCGGTCGAGTCGGCGTCAAGAATCGACCGCGCGAAATCGTCGGCAATATTAAGCGTCGGCGGAACGAAGCGCGAACGGCGTCGGCGCGTTCCGAGCGTTAAAATCCGAAGAGCAGGCCCAAACTGCCGATGTGAAACGTTTGCTCTTTGCTAACGAGGCAGTCGTAGTCGCCGGCGATCGCGAGCGCGCCCCAAAGGGAGAGCCGCAAGCCGACGCCGCCCCAAAAGAAGTCGTCGCCGGCGCCGGAACCTTGGTAATAAGGACTCGCCGGCGCGATCGTTCCCGGGACGCGACCAAAGCAAAAGTTCTGAATCGATTCGGTTTGCGAGCGGAGTTGCGAAACCCAAGCCATCCGCCCTTGCAACGTGAAGGAGTCGAGCCCGGCGAGGTTGACGTCGATCCGCGATCCGAGCGTCATATAACAGGCGTCGTAATTTCGTTTGTCGCCGCCGATTTTGCGGAGCGTGTTCGGGTTGAAATTGTCGTGTTCGAGGTAGGCGTATTGGTACGAGCCGAACGGTTTCAGGACGAAGAGACCGAGCGTGTGCATTTCGTAACCGGTTTCAAAGTAACCGAACGCTTGGTAGCCGTCGTAAGACGCGGAACCGACGGAACCGCCCTTCGCTTTGTAACCGTCGTCGCCGTAGCCGGCCAACGCGGTAAAATAAAGGGGGCCCGCGTGCAGATAAACGCCGGCGCCGATCGTATGGTCGTTTTGCCGAACCTTGCGTCCGGCGTATTTAACGTCGTTGCGATGGTAGTTATAATAGGCGGTAAAGTTGAGCGATCCCATCGGCATGTTGACGCCGATTTGCGCGCCGGTCGCGTTCGCGTCGATTTCGCCGCGCCATTTTTCCGGACGAATTTCGCCGCTGCCGAGGTAGCCGTTTCCCCAAATTTGGAGCGATTTCAGTTCCGGCAGGCGAACGGAGCCGCGAACGACGACGTCTTGCGAGAAGGAGAAGGTCGAGCCGTCGAACGTCGCTTCCGAACGCGTCGCTTCGGCGGGGCGGGGCGCGTCGAGCGGCGAAAAATCGTCGAGCGCGACGGTTGGAATCGCGTCGAAAGCGCCGAGTTCTCCGAAAATTCCCAAGTCGTTTGGTTTGTCGAAAACGCCCAAATTGTCTAAATCGCCGGAAGTCGCCGGAGCGTCGAAATCGCTTAGACGGTCTAAATCGCCCGCGTTAACGGCGACCGAGTCGCTCGGAGCGGCGAGTTCGAAAACGCCGTTCGAAAAGCGGGAAGGCTCGACCGACGGAGACGCGACGACGAACGCCGTCGAGAGAAGCGACGCGGCGACGAGGAAGGCTCGACGGGCGCAGTCGGCGGTAAAACGGGGAATGGGGAACGAAAGCGACATGCCGGAACCTCCGCGTCGGCGCGACGTTGGAGCGTCGCCGAACCGCGATTGGGGACGAACTTCGGAAATTCTTAAAAAAAAGTTGGGGGAAAAGCGAGGTTTTTCCGGAAAATATTCCGGGGTTACTTGACATAATCGGCAAATTTAATACAAAACTTAATACAAAGGTTCGATTTTTTTAAAACCGGCGTTTGAAAAAATTGAATTTTTCGTTATACTAGAATAATCGGTCGCAATAGCGGACGCAAGTTTTTGAGAAGAGGGAACGATTTTGGAACGTCGCCGAAACGACGGGACGAAATTGGGTTTCCGAATCGTTTTCGCGTCGAGTCGGCGCCGCGCTTTTTTCGGGCGCCTCGCCGTCGCGTCGGGCGAACGTCGGCGCGCGTCGTCGGTCGTTTCGTTGACATTTCAGGATAGATAGTTCAAATGGCAAAACATAACCCTTTTAGCGTTTTCCGCCGCAATCAAAAGGCTTGGATGGCGGGGCTTACTCTCTTTACGATGTTTTCGTTCATCGCGTTGGGTTCGATGGTGCAATGCGTCGGAACCGGCGGGCAACAGAACGGAGCGCAATACGGCGCCGTCGCGAAAACGGCCAAATACGGAACGCTCGACGAAATGTCGTTCCAAATGGCGCGCGAAAACGCGACTCGTTTGGCGCGTTTCGCGCGAACGGCGCTTTTCTCGTTGGACGTCGAAGCGTGGAATCAAACGGCGCAAATGGCGCAATTCGTTCCCGAATCGTACCTCGTTCAATTTTATATTAGCTCGTTGGCCGAAAAAGACCAAGAAATGGCCGCTCGCGCTTACGCGCTCGACCGTTTCGCGACCGAGTTGGAATTCGCGTTGAGCAATTCGCAAGCGATGGTCGACCGTTGGTTGGTTCTGCAATTTGCGTATGACAACGGGATGGCCGC
>JAZQAP010000250.1:0-2215 GCA_045545275.1 Thermoguttaceae bacterium
TAAAGACGAGGTCGGTGAAGAGGTGCATCATCGCGATTTCGTCTTCCATCAGGCTGCCGCCGAGTTTGACGACGACGGTGGCGCCGCGGTGTTCGCGGATCCATTTCATCGCTTCGATACGAACGTCGGCTTTGCGGCTAACTTCTTCGCTCGAGTTAAAGGAAACGGCGTTTGGGCTCGTTTGATCGGACATGGCGCGGGCTCCTGCGCAAGGGCGAGAGGCGGGGACGAGGCGCGTAAAAGCGACTCGCGAAAAACGGGACGGAAGACGACGAGCGTCAAAGGGACGCAAA
Organism: Thermoguttaceae bacterium; assembly: GCA_045545275.1. Classification (GTDB taxonomy): domain Bacteria; phylum Planctomycetota; class Planctomycetia; order Pirellulales; family Thermoguttaceae; genus RUG369. The sequence goes on from JAZQAP010000250.1 coordinate 294, forward strand.
CGGGCTCGGCGGCGTCGCCTCGGGGCGGAAACCGTCGCGCGATTAAAACAAATAAAAGGTTTTGCCAACCGCGCGCCGACGCGTTCACGTCAAAAGGGCGCGATTCGCAAAACCTGTTTCGCTAAGGAAGCGTTCGGAGGATTTTCGACGACGGAATGCGGAACGTCGCGTCGCGGCGTCGCCGGTTTGGCGAAACAACTCAACCGAACCGCGAACGAAGCGGCGACGCGGAAAAACCGCGCGGTCGACTTTTCGAGCGAAGCTCCGGCGTCGAAAATCAAAGGGAGGGCGAAACTCAGTCGCCGACGTAGGGCATCAGAGCCATGAAGCGCGCGCGTTTGACGGCGGCGGCGACGGCGTGTTGGCTGACGGCGGAGCAACCGGTCTTGCGACGGCTGATGATTTTGCCTTGACGGCTCGTCAGCTTTTTGAGGAGTTCGACGTCTTTGTAGTCGACGAACATCGGACGCGGACGTTCGCCGTTGACGCTCAACGGATCGCGTTTCTTGCTGCGGATCTTCGCCTTGGAACGTTTGCGATTGATACGATTCTTTTTGAATGCAGGAGGTTTAGACATGTTTTTTACCAACCGTGTGTGTTTTCTTCCGTCGCGGCGCCGTCCGGAAGGGGACGACGAGCGCGACGTTTGCTCGAAATACCGTTTAATATCCCAATATACATAAAGAGTCGCGCGTCGCAAGGGGGGAGACGAAAATTTTTTTCATCTTTTTTCCCTTTTTTGGGCGTGCGATTCTCAAAAAGCGCGTTAGGCGAATTGTCTCGTTAAAATAGGTAAAAAAACGGCGATCCTTTAAGGTTCGCCGTTTTGTTTGTTTTGCGCGTTTTGCTCGTTTTGCCTAACTTTCTTTACGCGACGTTTCTTCGGCGTTTTTTTCCCAATCGCGTCGCAGGACGGCGAGGCGATCGTTTTCTTGTCGGAGCGTTTCCTTTTCGAGTTCGGCGACGACGCGTCCGGCGATCAGCTCGAGCGTCTCTAGTTCGCGCGTTTCGATTTCTCGTTTTTGGTTCGAAAAGAACCAAATAGTTCCAAGAATCGTCGTTTCGGAGGCGACCGGAACGCAAAGGGAGCAGTCGAAGTCTTCCGGCGCCTTCCAAGCTTCGGCCAAATAGGCTTCGTTGAGGACGACGGCGCTTCCGAGGAGCGCTTCGACGTCGGCGCGGGAGCCGCGCAGGGGGCGCGGCGGGTCGAGAAAGCGATCGGTCGGGAGTCCCCAAAGGGCGCGGATTTTGAGTTTCGTCGTTTCGTCGTCGAGGAGGTAGAGGGCGGCGGCGTCGAAACCTCCGAGGGCTTTCGCTCCGGTTTTGAGGACGTCGCGAAGTCGAGAGGCGAGGCGGGCGCTTTCGTCGGTCGGTTCGACGTTCGGCGTCGCGGCGACGGCCAATTCGGCTTCGCGTTCGACGAGTTCGGCGCGCCAGCGGTAATTTTCGCCGAGCGTCGTCGCCAAGGTTTCGGCCAACGCGACGGCGCTCGACCAAGGAACGAGGGGGGCGAGGTCTTGCGCCGAGCGGAGGACGAGCGCGCCGAAGATTTTAACGTTCGGGTCGCCGACCGGGATTCGAGCGACTTGCGCGGACGCGTCGGTCGCGTTTTCGAGCGATTCGCCGTCGACGACGTCGTTTTCGGACGAGCCCGCGCGGAAAAAGCGGAGGTCGTAACCGGCGACGTTTCGGAAGACGCGCAACGTTTCCGGAAGGCTTCCGACGAACGGGACGTCGTTGGGGTCGCACCATTTCTTTTTGACGGGGAAGTCGCGAAAAGATCGGTCGCTAAAGTTTTCGGGATTCATAAACAGGTCCGTTGCGGTTCCGCGGGTCGACGCTAAGCGTTCGCGTTTCGGTTCGGATCGGCGTCGAGCGATGCGAACGTTAAGGGGAAACGCCGTTAAAACATCGGGGCGAAG
>JAZQAP010000251.1:0-3548 GCA_045545275.1 Thermoguttaceae bacterium
TGCCGCGGTCTTTGCGGTCGCCGCCTTCGTCGCCGTCGCCGGAACCTTCGCCGTCGTCTTTGGCGTCGTCTTTGCGGTGGTCTTTGCCGTCGTCGCCTTCTCCCGCGTCGAAGCCGTCGCCGTAAATTTCGTCGTAAATCGTCGACGACGAGTAACCGGAGCGCCAAAGTTTCAAAACCGACGTCAAATCGGTCGCGACCTTCGCGCCGGTCGAGTTGTTTTTGAGGTGGAAATTCGCGTCCGACGATTCGGTCGACGCGGAAAGTTCGCCCGCCGCTTCTTTCGCGTCTTCGCGAATCGAACCGGGCGCGCCGATTTCGCCGCTCGCCGCCAATTTGTCGTAAGCGTCGTTCAACGATTTAAGATTTTCGCGATACGTTTCGTCGACGGCGGCGTCTTTTTTCGCCAAATCGGCGCGCGCGTCGGTCGTCGTTTGCGAGAACGTATTTTGAATTTCGGCGCGTTTTTTCAGGAAGTCGGTCAACGACGTTTTCCCGGCGGCGTAATCCGCTTGCGCCGATTTCAGCGCCGCGTCGCGCTTGTCGACCGCCGTCAAGTAAGAGTCGAGGTACTCTTGCAGGTTCGCCGCGGAGCCTTCGAGGCGCGCTTGAGCGTTCGCGACCCAAGCGTCGAGCCAAGCGGCCCAATCGACGTAAGCGGCTTCTTCTTTGAAGTTCGGGTTGGCGACGGTGATTTCAAGCGTCGTTTCCGCCGAGCCGCCGAACGTCGTCGGGCCGTCTTTTTCGCTCTTAACGATCGTCGTCGCCTTCACTTTGAGCGTCGCGACGACCGATTCGACGGAATTGTCGGCGACGTAATCGGCGGGAATTTCCCAAGTAATTTTGCCGGTCGCCGCGTCGATCGTCAAGCCCGTCGGAAGTTTGTCGCCGACCAACTCGTACCGAACGCCGACGGCGTCTTTCGGCGCGATCGCTTCGACGGTCGTTTCGAACGTTTTTCCGGCGGTCGCGCTTTGCGGTTTGAGCGTCGGCCAAGTCGGCGCGGCGGCTTTCGTCGCGTCGAACTTCGCGTTCGAAATCAAAATCTCGAACGTTTTTTCGCTCGAAAGGCCGTTTTCGAGCGTTTTGCCGTCTTCGCCGAGGACTTGCTCGGTCGCTTTGACGGTAAATTGGAACGTTTGACCGCTGACCGCCGCGTCGAGGTAGTCGGCGGGAATCGCCCAAGAAACCTTGCCGGTTTTCGCGTCGAATTTGAAGTCTTTCGGGTAATCTTTGCCGACGAGTTCGTAAACGACGGCGTTTTTCGCGGTGTTCGGGTCTTTCGCGACGACGGTCGCTTCGAACGTTTTCCCGGTTTCGGCGGTCGTTTCTTTCAGTTCGTCGAAGACCGGAACGCGGTCGACTTCCGCAACCTTGAGCGTCAGTTTCAGCGGTTCGCTCGACTTGTCGCCGTCCGAAACGACGACTTCGAACGAGTAATCGCCCGCGACCGGCGCGTCGGCGGTCAGTTTGCCGGTTTTCGCGTCGAGCGTCAGCCAAGACGGCGCGTCTTTCGAGAGCGTCCAGGTCAGCGTTTGCGCCGGAAGGTCGGCGTCGGCGGCTTCGAGCTGGAGTTCGAACTTCGCGTCGTCTTTGGTTTCAAGCGTCGTTTCGCCGTCGTATTCGATCGACGGCGCTTCGTTGACTTCCGAAACGGTCAGTTTCAGCGGAACGTAAGAGGTCGCGCCGTCGGTTCCGGTCAACTTAACGGAAAACTCGTAAACGCCGAAGCCGAGGCGTTCGCTCGTCGTCCAAGCGAAAACGGCGCTCGTGCCCGCTTCGTTCGTCGTCAGCGTGAAGTTGGCGTCGTCGGCGTTTTCGAACTCCGGTTTCTTGACGATTTCGAACGTATACGGGTCGGCCGGATTGTCTTTGAGTTCCGATTCGGCGACCGAAATCGTTATTTCGAACTTGCCGCCTTCGTCGATTTTCGTTTCGCCGGAAACGTCGTAAAGCGGGCCTTCGACGACGGTGAAGCGGAGCGTTTCGCGGACTTCGTTCCCGAGCCCGTCTTTGGCGTAAAGTTCGACTTGGTAAGAGCCGACGCATTCTTCCGTGCCGCTCCATTTGAGGAGACCGTCCGGCGTGATCGAGAGGCATTTCGGAATCGCGTCGCCGAAAAGGATTTGAACGTCGGAGCGCGGCTTGCCTTCGGCGTCGACTTTATTCGTCAGAATTTGGAGTTCGCCCGTTTCGCCGGAGAAGACGACGAGCGGTTCGTCTTTGTCGACGTTAGTAAATTTAAGCGGCTCCGTGTCGACGAAAACGGTCGTTTCGACCGCTTCGCTATGGAGCGCTTCGTGCTCGGTGATATTGTCGACCGGAATGTATTGCGAAACGGAAATCGTGTGTTCGCCGTCCGCGAGTTTTTCGGCGTCTTGACCGCTCAAGCGCAGGACGAGCGTCGTTTTGCCGGTTTTCGCGTCGACCGTTTTCGACGCGACCGTAAACGTCCGTTGGACGCCGTCGATTTTGACCAGCGTCGTCGCTTCGTCGGCGTAAGAAACGACGGTAAGCGTTAACGCGGAGTCGACCGAGTTCGACGCGACGATATACGAACCGTCTTTTAACTCGACGTGTTTCACGTCGTCGGCGAAGGAAAATTCCGGCGCGGCGGGCGAGACGTAAAGCATTTGATAGTAGGTTTTGGAGATCGCGCCGTCTTCGCTTTTGGCGACGATCGTCAGTTTCGTCGCTTGCGCGCCGGTCAAGTCGGCTTTGACTTCGTAAACGTTCGTCGCGTCTTTGTCGCCGGTCAGCTCGACCGTAACGTCTTCGAGCCCGGTCGCGGTGTAAATTTGATACGTCAGTTTCGAACCGGCGTATTCGGCGGGAAGTTCGAACGTCTTCGTTTCGCCGGCGACCATTTCGATTTCGGTCGGGATTAGCGCGTCGAGTTCTTTTTCGTCGACGACTTTAACGGTAATTTCTTTGAACTGCGTCGAGCCGTCCGCGGCGGTTCCGGAGACGGAGATCGTCGTTTCGCCGGAAACGCCTTCGCCCGCGACGAGACGCAACGCGCCGTTTTCGACTTCGTCCGCTTCGAGAACGCGAACGTCTTTGAATTGGTAAGTTTCGACCGGTTTCGACTTTTCCCCCGCCGAGTTCGCGACGACCGTCGCTTTTTCGACTTCTTTAATAACGTCGTAACCGTCGACGACGTAACCGAAGACGTTGTAACCGCCGTCGAGCCAAGACGCTTTGTCGAACGTAATGTAAATTTGCGCGTCGCTCGTATTCGGGCCTTTGTTCGCGAACGCGACGATTCCGGCGCCGCTGTGCGTCAGGAGGTCGGAATGTTCGTCGGCGATCGTTTGACCGGAGCCTTCGAAGCCCGCGCCGTCCGAGGAGCCGCCTTGGAACATAAAGCCGGAGTAAACGCGGTGGAACGTCTTGCCTTCGTAGTAGCCGTCGTTAACTAATCGGAGGAAGTGCGCGGACGAATTCGGCGCCTCGCCCTCCGATTCGAAGAGTTGCAGAACGATTTCGCCGAGCGTCGAGACCGCGCCGTTGGTCGCCGTTTTCGTAACGGTAAAGGCGATCTGCGTT
>JAZQAP010000252.1:0-5493 GCA_045545275.1 Thermoguttaceae bacterium
ACTGTTTTAACGTCGAGGAACCGTCATTTTTCGACGCGGGGCGCCCCGACGCGATAAAGCTCGACTTCCCAAAGGCGCGCCAAGTCGTCCGGCGTTTTGTCGATTTGCAGTCGGAAACGCTTGCCGGAAATTGGGTTAAAGCGCAAACCGACGATAACGAGATCGTTCGAGCGAACCGCCGCGCCTTCGACGTCGACGAACGCGCCGTCTCGCTCGACTTGAAGCCGGAAGTCCGCAAGGGGCGTCTTCGCCGACGCTTGCCCGCTAACGACGCGAACGGCGTCGAGCGTCGTTTCTTTTTCAAACTCGAAGTCGACCCAATGCGTCGCCGCCTTGTCGCTCACCCAGCGTCCGGCGTTTTGATAAACGTCGAACTTACCGTCGTTTATCGCCGACGCCGAATACTTCGCCGCGCCTTGATAATCGCTCGAAACGGCGACTTTCGCCCCCAACGCCAAGTTTTTCGCGTCTTGCGGGAGCCAAGCCGGACGCTCGAACTGCGCCGCGAGCCGAACCGCTCGGCGCGCTTTCTCCGTCGGCGGCGCGACGCCTTTGCGCATCGCCGCTTTCAAGTCGTCGAGGTAAGAAGCGTAAACGTCGCGCGGCAAACAGTTACGCTCCTTGCAAATCGACGCGGCCATTCCGACGACTTCGCCCATCATTCCGCCGGTTCGCATCACCCGCACCGTTCCGAGCGCGACGTGCGTAACGCTGATATTGCGCCCCGCCATAAAGAGGTTTTCAACGTCGCGCGAATAAAGGCAACGGTACGGAATCGCATAAGGCTCGATTCTAGTCGTTTTACAAATAGCGCGGAATTGCTCCTCCGGGAAATGTTTCACGTTGTCCGGCGCCGTGTAATGGAGGTCGATCGGCCAAGTCGTCGTAACCGACGCGTCCTCGAACGACGTCTCGTCGACGATATCTTGCTCCCGCAACACAACGTCGCCCAAAAGCCGTCGCGACTCCCGCTTTCCGGCGACGTGCGCGACCCAGCCGAGCTTGCGGTTTCTAACCCTAGCGGCCCAGTCGCCGGTCGTTCGGTTCTTCATATACGACCAGTGCCCGTAAGCGGCGCGGAGCCCAATATCGCGAATCCGCTCGATATCGGCGATTTGGTCGAGATTCATTCCGGCTTCCCAGTCCCAGTCGCCGTGCGTCGACGGGCGAATCGTTTTTTCGCTAAATTGAATCGCCCAAGGAACTTCCGGGAAGCTCGTTTCGGCGTCCGTCTCAACGGTGTTCCACTGCACGGAGGAGCCCATCGTCATCGCGTCGGCCTCTTCCGGCGCCGACGGTTCGTCGTACTCCGCTTTCGACTCGCGTCCCATTCGGAAATCGGCGCCCGCGAGGAAACCGACGGTCGCGTCGCCGGTGCAGTCGGCGAACGTTTTTCCGACGAAGCGGAGTCGCTCGCCGGTCGCGACGTTTTCGCCGCAAACCGCGTTAATGCGGATACTTCCGTTTTCGCTCTTCGTCGACTCGACGACGTTGACGCGGACGTTCAAGTAAAGATCGATATTCGTTTCGAGCGCGACCAATTCGGCGCGGGTTCGGTCGCGATAATGCTCCGCTTCCCGCGCGTTCCCGCCGTGATGCGGGCCGAGAAGCGCCGTCAAGTTACCTAAGTTCGGATAAGGCGGCAAGTTAAGGAAGTGGTTCAGCCCGACGCGCACCTCCGAGCTTCCGTTCCCGCCGAGAACCGGGCGGTCTTGAACCAACGCGACCGAAAGCCCGAGCCGCGCCGCCGAAAGAGCCGCCGCCGTTCCGGCGATACCGCCCCCGACGACGACCAAGTCGTAAACCTTGCCGTCGCCGACGGTTGCATATTCCGCCGACAAACCGCGCGCCGCCAACCGCAACAGCTTCATCGCGTCGATTTCCTCCGGCGGAACGAACCCGTCGGCGCTAAACACCAACGCGTCGACCCGACCGTCGAACCCGGTCATATCGCAAAGGGAAATTTCGACTTCCAGCTTGTCCGCCGAAATCGCAATCGGCGCGCCTTCCTGCCAACTCCACTCGGCGCCGTTCGTTCCGAAAATCGTTTCCATTTTCTTACCGTCGACGGCGATTTGGAACGTTCCGGGCGTTTCCTCCGGTCGCCAAGGCGCGACCCAGTTGCGAGTCCGCGCGTAAACCTTGTATTCTCCGGCGCTTGGAAAGCGAACCGTCGTTTTCGCGTCGGCGACCGGAACGCCGAGCCCGTGCGCGAGCAAATACGGCGACCCCATAACGTCCATCGCCTGCGAATCGAGCGCCCAACCGCCGCGGTCGGCGAAACTTTCCGCTTCGACCCAAAGCGTTTGCTCTCGGTCGGTTAAGCGTTGCGCCGACGCGTCGCTTGCCGTCGTTAAGATAAAAATCGCGCTCAACGCCGCCGCGAAAAACGCTCCCGCCCGCCGAACCGTCATCGTTCGAACTCCTTGTCGTTAAAGGAAATAAAAAACGGCGCGTTCCGAAAACGGTTGCGCGTCGTTTGAAGTCAAGGTTAACCGATCGCGTCCGACGACGCCGCGTCATCCGCCGGGGCGAGCGTTCAACGCGTCGCTCGCCGCCTTCGCCCCCGCGTCGCTAGCGAGTCGCCAAACGACGTCGAAACAGCGGAGCGCAAGCGCGAAATCCCCGGCGTCGCGGGCTCGAACGGCCAACTCGCGCGCCGCCTCGACCGTTTCCGCGCTCGGGCCGACCGGAATCCGCTCCGCGTCGAAAATTTTGCGCAACTTCTCAAACGGCGGCGCTTTAGCGGGTCGCCGCGTTTTCGATTCGATAAACTTCAACTCGCGCCGAGCGTCCTGCGACTCGTCGAACGTCAAACTGAAATGGAACGCCGCGGTCGCGACGTCGTATCGCTGAACGTCGACGTAAAACGAACCGAGATTGCGATAACAGCGGGCCAAATCGCGGCGCCGATAAGAGAAGCGAAGCGCTTGCGTCGTCGCCGTTAGATACCCGGCGAAGTCGCGTTCCCGACGCGCGACGTCGGCGATTTTGCAGAGCGTTTCCGCGTCGACCGGATTGAACGCCAACGCTTTGTTTAACGCCGCTTTAGCTTCGCGAGGACGGCGCGCTTCCAACTGAACGGCGCCGACGGTAAAATAAAGAAGCGGATAGTCGATCGGCGCGCGCCGCCGCGTCTTTTCGGACGGGTAAACGCGGTCGCAAATCGCTTCCTCCAACGGGTTGGCGAAATAAAAATAGCGCGCTTCCTCGTCTTCGTCGAAAAGACCGTCGACGCGTTTTTCGAGCGCCGCCAACATCTCGAGCGCGTCGTCCAAACGCCGCCGCGCCGCCGCTTGGCGCGCTTCCTCAAGGAGCGCGTCGAAGCGCTCCGAAAGAAGTCGGAAATTGCGCCGCCAAGTTCGCGCTTTTCGTTTCGGCGCGAGCGCCAACCGCAAACGCCCGGCCGCTCGACGCTTCGCAAGTTCGCCGCTTCCGATCGACGCGTCGGGCGCCGCGCTCGTTTTCGTTTCGTTATTCGTCGTCATTTTCCGCGCCGTTCCTTCGGTTGCGTTCGAATCCGCCGTCGCAAGTCGGCTAATCGCGGCTTCGAACCGGTTTCGCCCTTATATTATGACGCGTCGGAACGCGAAAGTCAATCGCCGAACGCCGTTAAGTTCGAAAAAAGCGGAAATTTTTCGCCGACGAACCGCCGAAAGGGTCAAGCGTCGGGCGTTTGGGGCACCTCGACGCCGACGAACGCCAAATATTCGCGCTCTTTCGCTCGCATCGTCGGCGCGTCTTCCGGCGAGTGATCGTCGTATCCGACGAGGTGGAGCGCGCCGTGAATAACGTACAACAACAACTCTTCGGCGGCGTCCCAACCGAACTCCGACGCCCGTTCCGCCGCGACGTCCGGGCAAACCAAGACGTTTCCTTCGAGGAGGCCGTTTTCCAAGTCGTCTTCGAGCGCGAACGCCAGCACGTCGGTCGGGTAGTCGTGTCCGGGGAACCGAACGTTCGTTTCGCGCATCGGCTCGGCGTCGAGAACGACGATCTCCATCCGTCCGCGCTCGACTCCGGCGTCCGCTAAAATCTTCGCGACCGCCCGCTCCATTCGGTCGAAGTCGATCGGCGTTTCGGTTTCGCGCTCGTCGATAAACTCGAACGCGATTCCGTCGGCGATTTCCTCTTCCTCGAACTCCTCTTCGAAGTCTTCCGTTTCCTCGACTTGCGCCGACTCTTCCGCCGGTTTATTTTCCGCGTCGCACATTACTTCTTCGCTCTTTCTTTTTCGTTATTTTATCAGCGACCGGCGCGTCGTTTTTCGCGCCGCCGCGTTCATTTTCGCTTCTTGCGTCCGTTTTTCGGATAGGCGCGACCCGCGGTCGCTCCGTTTTTTCCGGACGACGTCTTCGCGCCGGGTTTCGCCGTTTTTTTCGTCGCGCCGGTCGTTTTTTCACTCGACTTCGCGCCCTTTTTCCCGCCGCGCAAACCGCCGTTCGGCTTTTTCTCCGCGTCGGACGGCGTTTCGTCGACTTCGACTTTGCGGGAAGTCGGCGCGATTCCCGGTTGCCGGACGAACTCGTAGGCGTCGGTCGGCGCGACCTCGGAGGAAAGCGGACGGAAGTTGTCGCGCGGCTCCTCTTTCGTCTCTTTCGCTTCGTCGCCCGCTTTCGCCGTCGCCGGATATTTGACGCGGTTGTGCCGACTCGCCAAAATCGACGTTACCATACTCGTTTCGACGCGGCGAATTTCGCCGAGCGTCAAACCGGAATCGTTCAGCTGCCCGTCTTCGAGCCGCGCCGTAACCAGTTGCCGCACCAAGTTTTCAATGCGGCCCGGCGCGACGTCGCCCATCGACCGACTCGCGCTCTCGGCGGCGTCGGCCAACATCAAGATCGCGGCCTCCTTCGACTGCGGAATCGGGCCCGGATAGCGGAACGGCGCCTCGTCGAGCTGTTGCCCGGCCGGGAGTTCGTCCTTCGCCGCTTCGTTCGCCTTTTGGTAAAAGAAGCCGGCGAGCATCGTGCCGTGGTGCTGTTCGATCAAGTCGACAATCTGTCGCGGAATGTGGTACCGCTTCGCCAAGTCGACGCCGTCTTTGACGTGCGCGACGATGACGAGCGCGCTCATTCGCGGTTCCAGCTCGTCGTGAACGTTGTATCCGCCGCGTTGGTTCTCGGTGAAACGCTCCGGCTGCAGCATTTTGCCGACGTCGTGAAAATACGCGCCGACCCGAATGAGCGACGCCCGAGCGCCGATCGCTTCCGCCGCCGCTTCCGCGATCGCCGCCGTTTGGATCGAGTGATTATAAGTCGCCGGGGCGCGTCGGTTAAGCTCCAACAGAAGCGGGTGCGACGGATTGCCGTATTCGAGGAGCCGCATCGGCGTCAGCCCGCCGAAAACGCGCTCGACGTTCGGCAGCAAACCGGAAGTGAGGAATCCGGCCAACAGCGCCCAAAGTCCGCAAAACGCGGCTTCGCCCAAGATGTACGCGCGGTCGTTCGTCGTTCCGGCGGCCTCGGCCAACCAAGACAAAACGAACGCTCC
>JAZQAP010000253.1:0-1794 GCA_045545275.1 Thermoguttaceae bacterium
CATCTCATGCGCACATCCGCCCACACCGGAGAGCCGCCGTCCATGCGATATATCCGCGCGCTGCGTTCCGCCGCGCGGCATACGATCTCCCGCGCAGCCCCGGTCTCAGGGTCAGGATATGCAGCCTTGAAAAACACCTTCTGTCCCATCGCAGCCAGCACCGCCGCCATATCCGCCTCCGGCAGCAGCGCCCATTCCACATCGATCACGCGCTTCACAGCCAGCCTGTCCGCCAGCCGCTCTCCCAGCACGTTGCATTTGGAAAAGTCGCCCCGCTCCTCGAAGCTCACATTCAGCGCCGAAGGCGATGCAACCGCATTGCCGTTTATAATCAGCATCCCGTCACCTCCGTCAAATGGCGATATGGGCTCGGCCCGTCATGCCGGACACCCTGTCCATCGCCCGGATGCACGCCTCGCCCAGCTTCACGCCGTCCACATTCAGGGGGATGACCAGGCTGGTATTGCCCAGGGCTTCGTTTACCGCGCCGAGCATCATCGCCCCGACGCCGCCTTCGCCCCGACGCCCGCTCGCGCCTCGCCCGCCCCGGAAACCGCGTCCAACGTCCCCGCCGCCGAAGAACTCGCGACGCAAAACGCCGGCGCCGCGACGCCGCACCAAAGCGCCGCCTTAACCGCCGTTCGCCGCTCGCCGCCCCGACGCGTCGCCCCTTCGTTCCCCTTCATTTTCTCCTTCTCTCCTCCGTTCCTCCGCTCGCTCGCGTTTTTTCGCAAAATATCGACTCGAATCGTCGCGCGGTTGGCGCCGATCGCGCGTAATTTAACGTTCGTGCGCTTAATGAGCGTCGAATCTATTTTAGCGACGGGCCTTCGCGGTTCTTGCCGAGAAACGCAAGGTTTTTCCTTGAAAAATCTCAACTCTCGAATTATAATAAAAATTATTCGGGTAAAACTTGCGCCGCGCAAAGCCGTCGTAGCGCATTGTACCAAATATAACGATTTTGCGCCACCGTTTTTTTCGCAAAATCTTCGTTTTCCTTAAAAATATCAACGAAGGCCCGCGCGGCTTTCCGATAATAAGAAAGAATTTCGTTAAAAATTTTATCGATGCGTCGATTTTTAACGTCCGCCCGTCGTCGATCGGAGACTTTTCCGGCGTCGAGCGTCGTCGGTTTCGTCGGACTTCGTTCCGTCGGCGCCGCGACGCGTCGTTAGTCGTTCGATTCGTCGAACGACGCGAACCTTAAAGGGCGTCGGGCAAAATCTTCGACCCTCAGACCTCACATTGGAGACAAAACAGATGCGTTGCAAAGTACTGTTATTGGCGCTTACCGTCGTCGTCGCTTGCGGAGCGGGCCCGTTCCGCGGCGGTTTTATCGGTCGTTCCGCGGCGCCCGCCCCGGCTCCGGCTCCGGTCGCGCCGTTGCAAACCGCCGTCGTCGCGCAACCGCGTCAAGCGGAAATCGCCCAAATTCTCTTCAAGGGCGCCGACGGGATGAATATTAATTGGGACGTCGTCTCCATCGGCGATTTCGCCTCCGCGCCGCTCGTCAGCCCGGGTCTGCAAAACTTCGCGACGGCTCGCAGCTATCGCTTGAAGCTGTCGAACATCCCGAACCGCCCGAATTTGACCCTCTACCCGACGTTGACGATCAACGCCGTTACGCCGCGCACGAAGGCCTATCTCGATCACAACGCGATTCCGGTGAAGTTCACCGACGCGGACTTCGACCAAGTTCAAAGCGGCAACTTCGTTACGAAGGTGATCTTCCTTCCGTCGGCGCAATTCCAAAATCTCGCGCTCGTCGGCGGCCTCGACACGATCGTCAACACC
>JAZQAP010000254.1:0-1587 GCA_045545275.1 Thermoguttaceae bacterium
GTTCATCGCAAACTCCTTAGCGGTTAAAAAAGTTGGAAAATTTCTTAAAATTTATTCGTTAAAATCGGCAAAACCGGCGCCGTCGAACCAAACGTCGACTTTTTCGGCGGCGGCGCGTTCCTTTTTTAAGCGCGTCCGCCGTCGAAGCGAAGCGTTTTCGGCCCAATTTCCGGACGCCGAATCCGATTTTTCGTTATTTTATCTTAAAAACGCGACCGTTTATCGCGTCCTTTACTCGCCGAAATTAGCGAGCGAGGGTCTTCTTGCGGTAGAAGATTCCCTTCTTAACGAGCGCGCGAATCGGTTTGTTGCGCACCATAATTTCGACTTGCGTCTCCGGTTCGGCGTATTGCGGCGGGAGAAGCGCGAGCGCCAAGTTTTTCCCGAGCGTCGGGGCCGGAACGCCGGTCGTAACGACGCCGACTTTTTCGCCGTTAACGCAAACTTCGCACTCGGCGCGCGGAATCCCGCGATCGATCGGCTCGAGTTCGCAAAGAACGCGTTTGAGGCCTTCCGCTTTTTGCGCTTTCAACGCTTCTTTCCCGATAAAATCGGCTTCCTTGTCGAGCTTGACGAAGAACCCGAGGCGCGCTTCCAACGGCGAAATTTCGGCGGAAATCTCGTGTCCGTAAAGCGGCAGTTTCGCTTCGAAGCGGAGCGAGTCGCGAGCGCCGAGCCCGACCGGGCAGATTTCGTCGCCGCCGGCTTTCAGGATCGCGTCCCAAAGCTCGACCGCGTCGGCGGAATCGCAGTAAACTTCGAAGCCGTCTTCGCCGGTGTACCCGGTGCGGGAGACGATGCAAACCTTGCCCGCGACGACGACGTCCGCTTCAAAGTGGAAGAAGCGAATCGCGCTAAGGTCGGCGTCGGTAAGGGTTTGGAGAATCTTTTCGGCGTTCGGGCCTTGAATCGCGAGCTGCGCGAATTGCGACGAAACGTTCTCGACCGTCAGCGTTTCCGGCGCGTGTTTCGCGATCCAGTCGAAGTCTTTGTCGGTGTTCGACGCGTTGACGACGAGGAGATAATCGGTTTCCGAATATTTGTAAACGATCAGGTCGTCGACGCAACCGCCGTTTTCGTAACACATAATATTGTATTGCGTTTCTTTCGGCGCGATTTTCGAAACGTCGTTCGAGAGAATCGATTGCAGGAAGTCTTCCGCTCCGGCGCCGCGAACGATGATTTCGCCCATATGCGAAACGTCGAAGAGCCCGGCGCTTTCGCGGGTTTTGCGGTGTTCGGCCAAGACGCCGGTCGCGTATTGCACCGGGAGTTCCCAACCGCCGAAATCGACGATTTTGCCTTGAAGTTCGACGTGTTTTTCGTACAACGGGGTGCGTTTCAACGCGCTCATGAGTCGCTCCTAAACCGTCGACCGACGGCGAAAAATGCGGTAAAAGGGGCGCCGCGACCCCAAAACGCCGCGACGCGTCCTCAATATTATAACGCCTCCCGCAAAAACTTCAAGCCGCCCCCCGCCGTCTCTTTCGTTCCTTTCGTCTCCCTTTCTTTCCTCGACGACTCCCCGCGAACGCCCGTTCGAGGTTTGCGGCGCCTCCGCTCTCTCCGCCTCTTCGACGTTTGCGG
>JAZQAP010000255.1:0-2462 GCA_045545275.1 Thermoguttaceae bacterium
GGCTTCGGCGCCGGCGGGGGCGGCGGTTCGTCCGCGTCGGCCGGCGGGCTCGGCGGTTTCGGCGCCGGGAACGGCGGTTACGTCGAAGGAACGACCAGCGAAAAATTCGACGATACTAAAGGCGGCGGAACGGGCGGCGGCGGAGCCGGGCTCGGCGGCGCGATCTTTATCGGCGAAAACGCGGACGTTACGTTCGTCGTTTCCGATTCGGACGCGGGCAAGATCGCCGGAAACGTCGCGGTCGGCGGTTTGGGCGGCGGCGGAACGGCCGGGAACGGCGAAGCGATCGGCGGCGGCGTTTTCCTCCTCAACGATATGAAGATCGAAGTCGCCGAGGGCGCGACTTACACGCTGTCGAACGGAATCGGCGGCGTCGCGGGCTCGAAAGACTCGAAGGCGGACGCGAACGGCTCCTACGGGAACGACGCGGGAATCGTCAAAACCGGCGCCGGAACGCTCGTAATGAATTCGACCGAAAAATCGACCTATACCGGCGACACGGTCGTTCAAGGCGGGACGCTCGTCGCGGAAAAAACGGGCGTTCTTAGCCAATATTCCGACCTCGACGTCGACGGCGGAACGGTTCGTATGGAAGCGGATCAAACGGTCGTCAACCTGAAAAGCTCGAACGGCGAAGGCGGAACGCTGAATCTCGGCGGGAATACGCTGACCGTTTCGCAAGGCGCCGCCGAAGGCGAAAACGAAGTTTTCAACGGCAAGATCGTCGCCGGAGGCAAGGACGCCGCGCTGACGAAAAAAGGAACCGGAACCTTGACTCTCGCCGGAGACAGCCGCGGCGAAGTCGACCAAGCGACCGGGAATAAAGCGACGAACGCCTTTACGACGAATCTCGTCGGCGGAACCGTTCGCGTCGAAAACGACGGCGCGTTCGGCGACGGCAAGGTCGTTTACTCGCGAACCGACAAAAACGACCAAACGCGGGCGATCGAGTTCGGCGACGGCGTCGAAATCGCGAACAATATCGTTCTGCAAGGGAACCAAACGGCGCTGAAAGTCGGCGTTTCGTCCGACGACGCGAACGCTTCGGCGACGCTCTCCGGTTTGATTTCCGCTTCCGACTCGAAAGCGAAACAACTCGTCGTCGACTCCGACGTCGCGACGCAAACGTTGAACCTGACGTATACCGGCGTCAAGAAAAAGACCGAAGAAATTACCGACCCGGAAACCGGCGAAAAGAGCGAAAAGAACTCTTGGTCGGTCGCTCCTCCGGCGCTCGACTCGGTCGTTTTGAAGAACGGAACGCTCGACGTCGCGGTTTCGACCTTTAAAACCGACTCCGGCGCTCGTTACTGGTACAACGCGCTCGGTTCGGCGACGCTGACGAACGACGGGAACAACCGCCTCGACTTCACGCTCGACCGTTCGCTCGATTCGGACGCTTCGGCGGACGTCGCGGTCGGGTTCGCGAACAAACTGAACCTGAAGTCCGGCTTTTTGACGGTCGGCGGGAACGGCGCGAACGTCGAATACGGCGGAACGACGGTCGGCGCCGGCGGTTTGCGCGTCGACGTCGGCTCCGGTCAAACGTTCAAACTGACCGGCGGTTTCGGCCACGCGTTCACCGATCTCGCGTCCGGAACGCTCGACGTTTCGAACGCGGCGCCGAAACAAGTTTACGTCGGCGGTCTTTCGTCGAGCGCTTCCGACGTCGCGGTCGTCGCCGGAAACAAAGACTTGGCGGTCGATTTCGCCGACGCGGACTTGACCTACTCCGGCAAAATTGTCGGCTCGGAAGACAAGGGCGCGACGATTTACAAAGCCGGAACCGGTTCCTGGACGTTGAACTCGACCGACGATTCGGAAATCGAACGCGTCTCGGTGATCGGCGGCGCGTTCTCGCTCGGTTCGAACCGTTACGACAAAGCGACCGATTTCGAAATTAGCGTCGGTCAAGGCGGGACGTTCAAGCTCGCCGACCCGAACGGCGCGACGGTCGAACTCGACAAGTTCTTCGCCGATCAAAAGGGCGGCGGAATCGAAATCGGCGAAAACAACGTCGTCAAACTGTCGAACAAAAATACGTCGACGAAGCTCGCGGCGAACCTCCGCGGCGCCGGGACGCTCGAACTCGCGAACGTCGCGGACGAAGACGGCTCCGTCAAAACTTGGTCGCTCGCCGGGAACAACTCGGCTTGGAGCGGAACGGTCTCCGCGACCGAAACCGGCGCGAAACTTTCGCTCGACTCCGAAAACGCGACGACGCAAAATTCGACGATCGTCCTCGGCGATTCGGCGACGCTGACCGCGAACGCGACGAACCGTCTCGGAACGTTGACGCTCGGCGGCTCGACCGTCGCGCAAGTCGCGGCGAATCGCTCGCTTTACGTCGACAAACTCGACGGCGGCGCGAACCCGCTCGAAATCGGCGGCAAAGGGATGTTCGTCCTCAACGTCGCGGGCGCGGCGGCCGACTTTACCGGCGCGACGACCGTCGCCGGCGG
>JAZQAP010000256.1:0-6103 GCA_045545275.1 Thermoguttaceae bacterium
GGGGCGGGACGTTGGGCGCCGCGTCGAACCGAAGACGCGACGCGGCGTTTGGGGGGCGTTTTTTTGCCGTTTCGCGGAAATTTTCGCGCAATTTTTCTCGAAAACGCGCTCTTAGGAACGATAAACCGTCGACAAAAGAAAACAATGACGGAAATTGTTTCGCGTTTGTTTTTCGGCGCGGCGCAACGACGCCAAAAGGCGCAACGTAACACAAACAGGTAAAATAGATAAACGGATAAGGCAGGTAAGTTAAATAGAATGGGTAAAATGAATCGAGTCTTGGCGACGACGCTCGGCTTCGTCGCGGCGGCGGGCGCTTTCGGCGCGTTGGAGACGTTGGGAAACTTCGCGCTTTTCGGCGACGAAACGACGACGGCGGCGGGCGCTCGACCGATCGTCGTGGTCGAACCGAAAGGCGGCGCGTACAAGTCGCCGACCGGGCGCAAGGCGTTTCTCGTCGCGGCGGACGATTACGGCGACGCGGCGAACCCGTTGCCCTGCGCGAAAAATGACGTGAAAGCGTTGAAGGCGCGGCTCGAAAAACTCGGCTTTACGACGGTTGTGCTGGAAACCGGCGACAATCGCCAAACCGAGCCGACGAAAACGATTATCGAACGGCGGTTCAAGCGGTTCGTCGCCGATTTGCGCGAGGGCGATTTCGCGCTTGTCTACTTAAGCGGACACGGCGTGCAGCCGCTCGATTCGGACGAGTCGTTTTTCGCGCCGGTCGACGTCGACGTCGAGGATTTGTTCGGCTCCTCGGTGTCGATTAATAAGATGCTCGACGCGTTGAAGGCGAGCGACGCGACGTTTCGTTGGGCGATCGTCGACGCGTGCCGGGACGACCCGTTGAATCGGAAAGGCGATTCGAACGCGTCGCCGATTAGGAGCGCGTCGAAATCGTTTGGGGCGAGGGCGCTCGGACAAATTGCGTCGGTTCCGGACTCGGTCGCGCTGTTGCAGAGTTGCCAACCGGGGAAACGCTCTTACGAAGGGGGCGAAGAGGGCGCGGAAGATATTGAAAACGGATTCTTTACGTTGAGCCTCCTCGAAGCGCTCGACGACGAAAACTCGAAAGCGGACGCGAACCGCGACGGCGTGTTGACCTTTTCGGAGACGTTCGATTACGTTTCGCTGCGAACGAACGCTTTGGCGACGCGCTGTTACGGCGTTCGTCAGGAGCCGAATTTGACCGGCTCGATTACGAACTTCGCGCTTTTGGACGGCCTTCTAATCGACGGAATTACAAAGGCGAAGTGGGACGAGGCGGACGGTTTGTACCGAGAGGCCTGCGCGTTGCGAACGCAAAAACGTTGGCGCGACGCGTTGACGAAAATCAAAAAAGCGCGCGAAATCAACGAAAAGCGCGAAGAATACAAAACCGCGGAGGCGGAACTGCGCTATTTAGCGGAAAACGAAGGCGGCGGAGAAGCCGGAAAGTTGGCGAACGAAGCGGTCGCCGCGTATGAGTCGGGAGATTACGAAGCGGCGGTTCGGAAAATGGAAGCGTCGCTGAAGTTGAACGACGCGCCGACGAACCGGCTTCATTTGGCGCAGTTTAAGGAACGGCTTGCGCAAGAGAAGAACCGCCCGGAAGCGGAGCGTTTGGCGGGGCTCGCGCGGACGGCGTTCGAGTCGGGCGACTTCGAAACGGCGCTGACGCGAATTAACGAGTCGCTGGCGGTGTTGGATTTGACGGACAGTCGGCTTTTGCGGGCGCAAATCGAGGCGCAAATCGACCTGCAAGACGACGAAAACAGCGAAGCGGCGAAAATCAAGGCCGAGGTCGCGGAGCTGACGTCCGGCGCGCTGGAGTCTTTTAAACTTTTAATCGAGAGGGATTCAAGCGAGATTTCAGAGTCTGGCGATTTGAGCTCGGAAGAAACAAATGTAAAGCCGACGAAATTCGAGGAAACTTGGAAGGCAATCTCGGAGGCTCCGCATTATATTCGGCAAGCCGAAGCGATACGGCGAGCGACCGAGTTAGGAAGAGGAATTACGTTTTCAACGGCGCTTTTGCACGAAACGCAAGGGCGGTTAAGCAAAGTTTCCGAAAGAAGAGCAAGATTGGCTGTCGCTATATCTAGGAGTAAAAGCGATAGCGCCCGAGCGGCACTTGCGATGGACGAAGCGTTGAAGGAACGGCAGGAAACGTTGGAAACTCAGGTGTCTTTTTGGGAACAGGCGAGCGTTGCCGAACGAAAGTCGGCAAAGTTTGCCGTCTTGATCGGCGTCGACGATTACGAAACGCTCGACGACTTTACATACGCGCACGCCGACGTCGAACTTTTGGCGAAAAAATTGGAGGAACTTGGTTTTCCGCCGGAACACATTATCAAGATGACGAGCGACGCCGCGCCGGAGTTGCGCCCGACGAAAGAGAATATCGAACGCATGTTGGCGCAAACGCTTACGCCGGTCGCGCATAACGGCGATTTGTTCGTTTTGTTGCGCGGGCGAAGCGTCGAAAACAACCGAGGAAAACGATTTTTCGCGCCGTCCGACGCGAAACGTAAAACCGACGGCGAATACGATTGGAAATCGATGATCGCTTGGGACGATTTGTCGTTCGATTTGGAAAAAGACGGCGCCGAACGGAAGTTTTGTTTATTCGACGGAGGAACGGATATTTCGCGTCCGCGAGCAATGGCTAATTTAACTAATGGCGTGGCGGGAGTGAATTATTTTGATTTTTTTCTTCAAAAATTTCGTGAACTTCGTGCAATCGGGAATTGTATGTTAATTTGCGGTTCAGATGAGAACGTAGTATTGGGACATAGCGAGTTGATTTTCGCATTTGTCGACGGTTTGAGTAAAAATGGCGACGAATCAACTTATAAAGCCGATCTTAACGGCGACGAATGCGTTACCGTTTCGGAAACGTGCGCTTATGCGACGCAAACTATGGGGTTGGGAAATATGATAGGAGCCGACGATATACAGGCGCCGTTGCGTGAGCGAATACGTAAGGGGGGCGGATGGAATCGGATCGGCGTAAAATTTAAATTAATTCGGGAAAACGACGATTTTGCTTTAATTGGAGACATTATCGAGAAACGTCGCGAGTTAATGGAAAAACTACAACAAGAGCATCGGATCATACGCGACGAGGCTTGTCGCGATTTTATTAATTCCACGAACGACTCGGAGGAAAACGAATCGCGGTAACGCGGGCGGAAAAACGAACGGTCGCGCGGCGTTCTTGCGGGGAACGTCGGGCGACCGTTTCGGTTTCTTGCGTCGGTCGGTTCGCGTTAAAATGGAGCGAACCGGGAAACGGCGAGGTTTACTCGGCGGTTTCTTGCGCTTTGTCGTCGGTCGGCGCCGCGTCGGCTTGCGCTTTCGCCGGGTCGAGCGGGTCGACGTAAACGCGGACGTCGTCGAACGTCGCGACGCCCTTTTCGTCGGAGCCGTGCGAGAGGAGGAGAAGCGACAACAGCGCGGCGCTTTCCGGAACCGTAACGCGACCGAAAACGTCGACGCGACCGTCGGCGTCCGGTTGCGCGTCGGGCGCCGGGGAAAGAACGACGTCTTGCGCGACCGCCGTCCATTTCTTGTCCGCCGTTTGCCAACGAGCGCGGAGCGTCGCCGCGACGCCGCCCTTCGTCGAAACTTTCGCCGCGATAAAGAGCCGTTCGCCCGGTTTAACCGGCGTCGCTTGCAGGTAACAGCCGTCGGTAACGCCGAACGCTCCCGCCGCGCCGTCGAGAGCGCGGAACTCGCCGCCGGTCTCTTCGAGTCGCCAAGTATCCCAATCGGCGACCGTTCCGTTCGCGTTAACTTGCGAAAAATCGCCGTTTGCGATCAAGTTTTGCGCGTTCGGGTCGGCGGCGAAACGGGCGCTCGCTTCCCGAAGCGAACCGGTCGGGTCGGAAAGTTCGTTCAAAAGCGCGGTCAAACCGGGAAGCGCGCGTTCCCAAGACGTCGGCTCCGTTTTCGGCGCCCAAGATTGCGACGCTTCCGAATCGACCGGGCGCCAACGCTTTTGCTCGCCGTAAACCCAAACGTACTCGTCGGCGGCCTCCCAAGCGGCGCGGAGATTCGCCGCCAACCGCTCGAAACGCGTCTCGCCCGGCTCCGGCCCGCGGTAATAATTCGACGTCGGCGGGTTCGAGTACATATCGAGATAGAACCCGAATCCCGCTTGAACTTGCGTTCGATACTTGACGCGATTTTCCGGCGAAACAAGGCGCGCGCCCGGGCCGGTCGCCGAGATCATGTCGAGCGCCGCCCGTTGGTACTCCTGGACGCCGTTCATGTAGTAACCGTTTTCGCAACCGTCGACAAACGTCGTTTCCGGCGCCGCCGCGTCGAGCAGACCGTCGATAAACGCCGGAAGAAGCCCGTAACCCGCGCCCGAAAGCGCCGCCTCCGGGGAAGCGGTCGCCGAGTCCGCCGCGTAAAAGTTGATCGAGTTCATCCAAAGGCAAAGGAGAACGACGTTCGGATACTCTTTGACGATCGCGCCGCCGAACTGCTTCCCGCGCTTTCTCGCGAGCGCTTGCGTTTCGGCGAACGTTCGGCCCGATTTCGCGTCGAACTTGAAGATTTGAGCGCCGTAAGACTCGAAGTCGAGCGACAGCCCGCCGTTCGTTTCGCGCGCGATCTCGGCGCAGATCGCGGCGTTCTTCGAAGCGGCGTTCCAACCGGCGTCGTCGGCCCAATCGAACCCGCCCGGATGGAAGTTGATTCGAATGAAATTATGTCGCAAACGCTTAAATTGGCAGGCTTGCAAGTCGGCCAACGCCGCGTCGAAGTCGGCGCGGTTCCAAGGCTTGCCGTCGAAAAGACGTTGGCTCGAAACCCGGCGACCGTCGGCGGTCGTCGCGGCGAGGTCGTAAATTAAGCCGTCGAACGGCTCGGTCGCGTCCATTCGCTCCCAATGCCGCCGCATATAGTCGGTCGTCGGAATGTCCCAACCGAGCTGAATCAACTTTTTGTGCGGATTTTGGAGCCGGTCGGCGTTCGTCGTCGCGGAAATTTCGACCGGTTCGGCGGCGAAAACGACGGCGTCGGAGGCGTTAAAAACGTTGAAATCGGCGAAGTTTGCGGAAAACGCGCAAAGCGCCGCCGCAAGGAAAGAAAAACGTCGCGTCGACATAATATTGCTCCTGAAATCGAAAGAGGCGAAGGAAGGAAGCGACGCAACGAGCGAAAGAACGCGCTCGACGGTTCGACCGGCGATTAAATCGCGTTGAAACCGTTGAAATCGGCAAAGTCGGGCGGCGAATCGCTCAAACGTCGCGCAAAAAATGGACGCAAGTTTGGAAAACGCTCTCCGGCGCGCTCGCTCCGGCGGTGATGAGGACGGCGGAATCCGGTTTCAACGCGTGCCAAGGGAGGTCTTCGACGCCGTCGACGAGATACGCCGGAACGCCGACTTCGCGGGAAACGTCGGCCAAGCGTTTCGAGTTCGAACTGTTGACGCTCCCGACGACGATGGTGAGGTCGTGTTGCGGCGCCAACCGACGAACGACGTCTTGCCGTTGTTGCGTCGCGTAACAAATGCCCTCGACGTTCGGGTCTTCGAGCTGCGGATAACGCTCCCGAAGCGCGTCGACGATTTTGGCGGCTTGCGAAACGGAAAGGGTCGTTTGCGTCAGGTACGTCATCCGTTGCGTCGGCGGGAAATCGGGGAGCGACGCGATTTCGTCGAGGGACGAAACGAGCGTCGTCGCGTCTGGAGCTTCGCCGAGCGTCCCGACGACTTCGTCGTGCCCGCGTTTGCCGATGAAGATAACGCGATAACCGGCTTCGGCGTAGTCGCGAACTTGCTGATGAATGCGGTGAACGAGCGGACAGGTCGCGTCGATCGTGCGGATTTTGCGGGCCGCCGCTTCGGCGCGAATTTGCGGCGAAACCCCGTGCGCCGAGAAAAGAAGGAGCGCGCCGTCCGGAACGTCGTCGAGCGATTCGACGAAAACGACGCCGCGACGTTGAAAATCGCGAACGACCCAGGCGTTATGCACGATTTCGTGATAAACGTAAGCGCGTTCTTTTTCGTTGCGAACGACGTCTTCAAGAATGTTAATCGCTCGGTTGACGCCGGAGCAAAAACCGCGCGGTTCGGCTAACGTGAGTTTCATCGGAGCGTTCTCGTCGG
>JAZQAP010000257.1:0-3224 GCA_045545275.1 Thermoguttaceae bacterium
AAAGCGGCGCGAATTGAAATTTTGCGAAAGACGCGACGACAACGCGGGACGTTGGGCGATTTTATCTTAAGTCGGCGAACGTCGCTCGTTGATTTGCGCGTCGACGACGTTGAACAAAGGAACCGTAATTGCTTTTTAGTCGCGCTAATTGAAGCGGCGGGTGAAAAAATAATTAACGGTTTGGACGTTTGAGGAGATCGGCGCCGACCGTCGTCGGGCGTTTGGGTCGACGATTCGAAGCTTTTTCCGGATGACGGACGAGGGCATTTAGAAAAGGATTGAACCTGAAAATGGGTATTAAAACTGTTTTTACGACCGGCGAAGCCGCGAAAATCTGCAAGGTCAGCCAACAAACTATCATTCGTTGCTTTGATTCCGGCGGTCTGAAAGGTTTTCGCGTTCCGGGAAGTCGTTTTCGTCGCATTCCGCGCGAACATCTGTACGCCTTCATGAAGGAAAACAATATTCCGACCGACGCGTTGGAAAGCGGCAAGCGCAAGGTGTTGGTCGTCGACGACGATCGCGATTTGGTCGAATTGCTGGTCGACGTTCTCGAACGCGACGGGCGTTTCGAAACGCGCGCCGTCAACAACGGTTTTGAAGCCGGGATGACGGTCAAAGATTATCGCCCCGACCTCATCATTCTCGACGTGATGCTTCCGGACATCAACGGCAAAGACGTTTGCGTTCGCGTTCGTAACGATAAATCGCTCGAAGCGGTTAAAATCATCTGCGTTTCGGGAATGGTCGAAGAAGACAAGATCGAAGAACTGCATCGCGCCGGCGCCAACGAGTTCCTCGCGAAACCGTTCGAAACGGAACGCTTGCTCGAACGCATTTGCGCGTTGCTCGAAATCGAAACTTTCGCGTAACGGATAAGGCGACTTGCTAAGCGATTGTCGCGATAATCGAATGAAAACGTTGGAGAGAGCAAGCTCCAACGTTTTTTTTGCTTGATTTTGTTAAAATAGCGAAGATAAGCAAGTTGGGCGGCTGAAGCGGAAGGCTCATAAGATTATCGGACAAACGAAGCGGTAAAAACGTTAACGATATTAAAAAACGTTAAATGGGCGAAGGACGCGCAATATGAATAACGGAGCGGAACAAAGCGATCGTTTTAAAAATCCGGGATTGGAGCAAAAAATCTTCGACGCGTGCGCCGAAACCGCCGCGGGAATCGGGCACGAACTGAACAACCCGCTGGCGATCATCCGCGGACACGCGCAAAATCTTTTGAAAAATGAAACGTCTGAAGAAAAACGTCGGCGTTTAGCGGCGATCGTAGAGCAGACGGCGCGCGCTTACGAGATGATCGTCGACTTGCGAACTTTCGCTCGTCCGCCGAAACCGTCGCCGACCGAAGTCGACGCGAAAATATTTTGCGACGAATGGGCGCGGCGCGAAGCGAAACGTTGCGAGGAAAACGACGTTCGCTTGGAAGTCGCGTTTGAATTTGCGGAAAACGCGCCGACTTTAACGACCGACGAGGCGATGCTGGCGGCGATTTTGAACGCGTTGACGAAAAACGCCGTCGAAGCGACCGGCGCGGGCGGCGCGACGCGAATTTTTGCGCGAGAAGTCGTCAAGAGTTCGGAAGGCGACGTCGAGGGCGAAAACGACGTTTCGGCGCTGAAAAATGAAACCGGTGTTAAAAACGGCGCGGCGAGGCAAAAAACAAACGCGCCGAGACCGACCGGCGAACGTTGGCTTGAAATCGGCGTCGAGGACGACGGGCCGGGTTTGAGCGCGGAAGCGCAAAATCTCCTTTTCGCGCCCTATTTTTCCGGGAGGGAAGCGGGGCGAGGATTGGGCGTCGGACTGGCGAAGGCGCGGCGTTGGGCGGAAACGCTCGGAATTGAATTTTATTGCGAAAGTTCGCCCTCTTTTGAATCCGGCGTTTGTTGGCGTCTTCGCTTGCGTTTGGTTTGAACAACGTCCAAACGATGAAAAACGAATGCGCGTTGAAACCTTGGCGGACGCGATTTTCCGCTTGAAGCGCTTGTCGGAGCGGTTCGGTCGCGTTTACTCCTGCGCGAAAACCGTTTGAACCGTCGTTAATTTTTGCGTGTTTTCTCCAATTTGAATCGTCCCGCGCGTTCCTTTAACGCCGATTTTGCGTCCGACGTAACGCTCTAACGAAACGTTCCGTTCCGCTTCGAGATAGGAAACAATTTCAAAACGGTCTCCGACCGGTCGCGTCAACGCGTATCGCGGCGTTCCTTTGGGGGCTTTAGGCAATTTAGCGAGAACGCCGTAAGCGTCGAAAGAGGCGACGTTTCGCGACGAAATCGGTTGAAAAGCGTTTTTATCGACGTTTTTATTCGCGTTTTTGCTTTTTTTATTTGTTTGCTGAACGCTAGCTCCGGTTAAAACGGGCGGTTTCGCGGAAACGTTCGCGCCGATCGGCGAAACTTTGCCGATTTTGTCGCCCTTGTCGGCGTTTGCGAACTTTATCGCCGAGACGACGGACGTTCCCGCGTTCGACGGCGCGGACGCGGAGGAAGCGGCGACGGACGAAGTCTCCGAGGAAACGTCGGGCGCCGAAGAACTCGACGTCGCAGGCGCGTTCGGTTCGACGGCTCGCCAACGAACGGAATCGACCGTTAATTCTTGCGCGGTTTTGGACGTCGAGGTGATTTGCGCGGTTTGGGAAGACGGCGCGGGGCGAACGGTCGCGGACGTCGGGCGCGAAGACGACGCGACGACCGTCGAAAGAGAGTCGCTTTTCTCTTTGGCGCGATCGTTTTGGCCGAACGGGCCGGAACGATAATTGGGCGGAGGAACGATAAACTGTTTTTGCGTCGGCAGAAGAGGCGGAAGTTTCGACAAACCGCTCGACCGTTCGACGGATTGCGGGGCCGACGGAGCGACGCGAACCTCTTTGTTTTTGGCGCGGGAACGGAACGGGTTGTTTGCGTCCGAAAAAGCGAACGCTAAACGCGGACGTTTTTCCGAGACGGTCGCGTTAGGTTGGTTTTGGACGCTAAATTGAACGTCGTTTGATAAACGAGACAAATTAGGCGCGTTCCAAGGAGACGAAAGGCCGTTTTGCGCGTTAAAATCGGAGGTTTGCGGAAAATAGGCGGGGGCGAAGCCGTTCGCGGCGCCCAGCGACGGCGCGACGGAACCGGCGGGAACGGACGCGTCGAAATTGGAATCGGGAAGAACGAGCGTTGGAAGGTCGCCTTCGCCGTCAAATTCGCCAAGTCGGATCGTAGCCATGT
>JAZQAP010000258.1:0-13397 GCA_045545275.1 Thermoguttaceae bacterium
CCCATCACGGCGCCGTTAAACATGTTGTGCTTCGTAACGAAGTAGCTCGCCATCTGCGCGGCGCATTCGCACATCACGACGCCGGGCGTCAACGGGAAATCCGGCATATGACCGCGAACCCAGAATTCGTTCGGGGTCATATCCTTATAACCGACGCACTTCTTTTCTTCGAAGTTGTCGTAAAGGATCGCCGTCAGCTGCTCCATTTCGAAACGTTGGCGATTGTACTTGCGAATTTCGTCGAGCGTCGCGATCGGCGCGTTCATGTCGTAAAGCGACTCGTCGACGATAAGCGGTTTCTTAGCCATCGAACGCCTCCTTGCTCCCTTGCGGCGACGCGAAAACGAACGTTCCGCTTTCCGCCGTTTCTCTATTCTTCTTATTTCCCCGAGTCAACGCGTTCCGACGCCGGCGTAAACGGCAAAAGCGCGAAAAGCGTTTAAAAAACGCCATTCGCGCTTTGTTGCGAACGTTGCCCGAACGCGTTTTCGACCGAAATCGAAATCGCTATCAGGTCTTGACCAAGCGACGCTTGGCGCGGCGCGCTTTCGCGTTGGCCGGACGTTTGCCGTGATTCGCCTTTTTAAGACCTCTACCCGGTTTAGCCATGTTAATCTCCTTAAATATGCTCGAATCGCTCTTCCTGAAACCAAGAAGACTGGAAACGCGGGCGAGCGTCGAAGGCGGCGCCGCCGGACGCCTCAAAACGTCCCAAAGGGCGAAATGGGGCGGAATCGTTCCTTAACGAAAATACTTTGCCCCTCATTATAGCGCCGACGCGCGCCTTGAAAAGGGGGGAACGCGACCTCTTTTCCCCTCTTTTTCCTTTTTTTTTCCAAAACGTTGCGGCGGAACATTCGCTCCCAACCGCCGCGCTTATCCGACTTTCGCTATTTTCTCCATTTTACGACAAACGGCGAAGGCGGCGTTTATTTCGTCGGCGTCGGGAGCCCCATTTCGCGCATCAGGAGCTGCAAGTCGGCCCAAGCGTCCTTTTTCGCGGGCGGATTGCGCAATAAATACGCCGGGTGATAAGTGCAGATCACCTTCATTCCGCGGTAGTCGTGAACTTTTCCGCGGAGCCGTCCGATCGGAACGTCGACGCCGAGCAGATTTTTCGCCGCGATCGAGCCGAGGCAGCAGATAAATTTCGGGCGAACGACGTCGAGCGTCGCGTCGAGGAACGGTCGGCAGGCCGCCGCTTCGTCCGGATGGGGATTGCGGTTTTGCGGCGGTCGGCAGCGGACGACGTTGCAGATGAAGACCGAGTCGCGCGGAATTCCCATCCCCTTTTCGATCATATCGGTCAAGAGTTTGCCGCTGCGCCCGACGAACGGGAGCCCCTGCGCGTCTTCGTCCGCGCCCGGCCCTTCGCCGACGAAAACGAGTTCCGACGTCGGGTTTCCGCTCCCGAACACCGTTTGCGTTCGGCTCGCGGCCAATTCGGCGCAACGAGCGCATCGGGCGACGTCGGCGGAAATAACGCGCAACCGTTCCGTTCGGTCGGCGAACTCCGGCGCGGTCGCGTCGCCGGTCGGTTCGTAAACGCGAAACGGCGCGTCCGACGGCAAAGCGGAAGCGGCGACCGGCGGAGTTTGACTCTCTCGCTTCGTCGCGTCGCTCTCCGCGTTTTGCGTATTTTGTCTATTTTGCGCGCTTTGTTTGTTCCGCTCTCTCATTCCGTTTTGTCCCGTTCGTCCGCCGCGAGCGCCGCCGACGTAAAAATCTTGAACGCCCGCTCGACTTAAATCTTCGAGATACTCGTAAAGATAGCGCGTCGTCGACGTTTTCGACAACTTTTCCGGTTCCATCGCCTTCGCTCCGTCGCGGTCGTTTCGACTCGATTTTATCAAAATTTTGTCAATAATTATTAACACAAGCGCCAAGCGATCGAAGAAACGGGCCTTCGTCCGCTCGCGTTCCTTTATTATACGTCGCGACGCGCAAATTCCAACGGGGGTTCCGAACGGCGTTTTCTTTTTTCGCCCTTTACGCTTGCCGAGCGCCTTTTTCGCGCCTCTCGTCGTTCGCTCGCCGCAAGAAACGCGAAAAGCGGAACGTCTCCGCTCCGCTTTTCGCGTTTCGACTCAAACCGTCCGACGTTTTCGCGTCAACGTTCAACGTTGCAAACTGATTTCAAAATCGGCGGCGTTCGCTTCGCGCAACGCCGCGGTTCGGCAAGTCGCGGTCGCCGTCGCGGTTCCGTCGAGAGCGCAAACGACGTCGGCGTCCGACGCGGCGTTTTCACGCTGAATCGCTTCGTAAATCTCTTGACGATGAACGGGAACCGTCGCCGGCGCTTCGATTCCAAGGCGGATGCGATCCCCTCGGACGTCGACGATCGTAACGACGATATCGTCCCCGATGTAGATGCTTTGATCTTTATATCTTGACAAAACAAGCATTTATGACAACTCCTTCTAACGATGCGGTATCCGTTCCTCGGAAGCGCTTCCGTCTTTTACGGCTTCTTCCGACAGCTTGTCGACTCGTCGCCGAGCGGCCTTCGCGCCATCATTCTTGAACCCCAACGATTTCTCGTTCCGTTTTTTGTTTTTGAATCGTCAAAACGAAACTCGTTAAGTTGCGCGCCGGACGTTCGTCCGAGTAAATTCGGCGCCGACGTTTTGCCTCCGTCTTTGTTTCCAAGGTTGAATCGGCGGTTCGCTCGCGTTTTTGTCGCGCACAACCCTCGGCGCAACGATTACGCGATCGACAAACGCCGATCGATTCCCAAAACAAAAACTTATTGTCGGCGCGGCGTTTCGAAGCGTTGAAACGCAACGCTCGCGCCTCGCGGCGCGTTCGGCTTTCGACTTTCAATACGCAAACGTCCGCGACGCTTTAAAAAAATTCTCGTTTTTTAAAGCGTTTTCTTCAAGATCGCCGCCGCCCGGCGACAATCTTAACGGTTTTAACGTTTGCGACGGCGCTTTCGTTCGTCTAACGCTCGAACGACGCGACGCGTCGGAAGGCGAGTCGAAGCCGCTCCGCAACGGAGAGTCCCAACGCGTCGCCCCTCTCGCCGTCTTCCTCCTTAAGTAAGTCGAGCGAAGCGAGCGCGTCTCGTCCGTCTTTCTCGTTATTTCAACGTCGACGACGGAAAATCGCGCCTTCCTTAGCATGGTAAATCGACCCGATTTCCAAGCGAAAATTATAAAAATGCGCGTTTCCTCCCTAAATATCGCGTTCCGCCGCCCGCTTGGAAGCGACGTAACGCCGACGCCGATTATACCGCTTTCACCGGTCGCGTCAGTCGCGCGCAAACAACCGATAAAACGCGCGACGATTCTTCGGCGACGCGTCGAAATTTGCGCGAACGGTAAAATTTCGTTAAATCGTCGCGCGCTTTTCGCCGACGCCGGCGCCGACGCTACGACCAACGCAATCCCCCAAATCCAACCAACCGCCAAATACTTCCCATTTACGCTAGAATATTAAAGAAAAAGCGCAAAAAAACTGAAGCGAATCTTGAAAAAGCAACGATTCCGCCGCATAATTTATAGAAGCGAAGGTTAAACGCAACCGTTCTAACCGTCGTTTTTTGCGGCGCGCGTTCTCCCCGCGACGCGCGCTCCTTTCAGGATTCGTTACAGCCAATACGTCGGAGTTTTCATGTCGAAATTTCCTCGCCGTCGTTTTTCTTCCGCTTCTTTCCGCGGCGCGGCGTTCGCCTCGTTGTTGGTCGCGTCGCTGCTCGGTCTCGCCGGTTGCTCCGGCGGCGCCAATCCTTTTTGTTGCGATTCTAAAGAAAAGGAACGACTCGATAATTTAGAGCGCGCCCAAAGCGCCGACGAGAACGCCGAAGACGACGCCTCGGCAAAAGAAGACGCGCAAAACTCCGACGACGAAACGCAAGAAAAGAAAAAAGACCGCACCTTCGCCGGACTCGGCGGAACGGACGGTTCCGGCGACGCGCCGACGCTCGCCGCTTCGGAAACGCCCGCGCAACAGGTGCCCGTTACCGCCTCGACCGGAGCCGTCGCCCCGAACGCTTTGCCCGAAACAACCTCGACGCCCGATTCCGCTTCTCCCGCCGACGAAACGCCGAGCGACGCGTCCGCCCTTCTTCCGGCCCCCGAACTCGCGTCCGCGACTCCGACGGAACCGTCCGCGGAGCCGACGCCCGCGCCCGCCCCCGTCTCGGAAGAATCTTCCGCCGACGAAACGTCCGCGACGAACGCCGAGTCCGCCGACGACGCGGAAAACAACGCGGAAAACGACGCGGAAAACAACGCGAAACCCGTCGACGCGCCGAGCGTTCCCGCGCCGTCGCCCGAACAAGAAACGGAAAACGCGCAAGACAAAACGTCCGACGCCCCCGAAACGCCCCAACCCGTCGCTCGCGCGGCGCGACGCAACGGCCCGCAACGCGCCGTCTCTTCTCGCGTCGCTCAACGCGCGACGCCGCAAACGGTCGCCGTTCCGGAAACTCGCGGCGCCGCGACGGTCGCGACGCTTTCCGCCGATTCGAACGCCGCGCCTTCCTCGACATACGTCGTTAAAGTTCGCGCGCAAACGACCGTTCCGGCGAGCGGCGCGTCGATCGCCGACGCGTCGCGCCCGGAAATTCTTCCATCGCTCGGCGCGCAAAGGCCGACGAGCGTCGTTAAAATCAGAAAACGAACGATTATTCCTTGATTTTCGCGACGTCGATGGCTCCTCGCGCCGGAATCTCGCCCGCCTCGCCGTTAAAAACGTCGCGGAAAAAACTCGCGTACTGCGCAAAACAATGCCGCGACGCTTCCATCGCCTTCGCCGCCAAGTCGGCTGAGAGCGGAAATTTTACCCAAAGCGCTTTATTTCCCAACAGAGCCGCCGCCGACGCCGCGTTTTCGCCGAACTCCAGCCAAAATTCCTCGTCGCCGGAAACTTCGCAGTCGACGTAATTTTCCCATTTTTCTTTCGCGCCGCGCAATCCCAAGGGACGTTTCCCCTCCGCCGTTCGATAAGCGTACTTCAACACGCGATCCGCCGCCGCGAAAAAGTTGCCGAGCGGAGCGAGAACGCCCCGCGCCGCCGCCTCGACTTCCGGTTCGTCGGCGTCGACCGCCGCGCCGAGCAAAAACGCCGCGCCGAACGGCGATTCCCCGTCGCGAACCCGCCGCGCCAACGCTCGAACCGTCAAGCGAGCGCCGAGCGAATGCCCGACGACCGCGACTTTCGCCGGTTCGGTCGGCAAAGTCGCCGCAAATTGCGCGAACGCTTCGACGCCGTCCCCGTCGACGTATTCGCGCGCCGTTTTCCAAGGAACGTTCGACGGCCAACCAAAACGCTCGAACGTCGCTCGCGGAAATATCGGGCGCAACGTTTCGACAATCTCGTCGCAAGACGCGTCCGCCGACTGCCAGCCGGGACAAAGAACGACCCGCTCGACCTCCGCCAAACGCCGCGCCGTTCCCGCGAAAAGTTCGCGCGCCGCCTTCGTTCGCTCCCAACGTCGGAAGGTTCGCGTCTCGGCGGCGAACGCTTTCAACGCGGCGGCGACGACGAAAAGATCGTCGCAGAGCCCCAAGCCCGGAATCCAGTCGAAAATCGCGTCGACCGGCGCGACGCAATAGAGCGCTGCGGCGGTCAACGCGACAAGCGTTTTCTTCGAGAAGCCGCGATATCCGCCGAAAAAGGTCGCTTCCAACGCGCGAAAAAGCGTCTTAACGCTTTCGAACGCCGCGTTCGTTCGGGTCGCGAAACTTTTCGGCGACGCGAATTTTTCAACCCATTTTTTGAAATTTGCGACGACGGAACGCGCTTCCGCCGGATTCGCCAACGCGTTTTCCGCCTCGGTCTTTTTCGCTTCCCAAATTCGGGTCGCGCTCCGTTTTTTCTCGTCGTTCAGCGCGTCGCTCGTTTCGCCGTCTTCGTTCGTTTCGCCCTTATTTTCGGCGTTTCGAAAACGTCCGACGTTTTTCGCGACGCAAGCCGCTTTCGCCAACGTTCGCCAAGGCGCGCTCGCCGCGTTTTTTTTCCCGTTTCCCTTCGTTTCCAAGTCTTCGCCCTCGTTTAACGCGACTCGCCGCCGTCCGCCGTTCCCCATTATCCCCCCTAATTAACGCCAAAACGCCGAGAAACGGCTCGTTTTCGTTTCCAACGAACCGCTTTCGGCGTTCTTTACGTTCGCTTTCGCTAACCGCGCTTCCTTACGTCGACGCGGTCAAACGTTCGAAACTCACTCGACGGTGATCGCGCCGGTCGGGCAAGCGTCGACGCAAGCGCCGCAACCGGCGCAATCGTCGTTAACGACGGCGACGTCTTGGACTTCGATCGCGTTGCACGGGCAGGCGTCGACGCAGGTGCCGCAAGCGACGCAAGATTCGTTATTAACAACAGCGGGCATTTCAGCTCTCCTAAAGTAAATTTGTCAAAAAAGAACGTCGATAAAAAAGCCCGAAAAACGCGCGCTCCTTTTCTCGACGTCGGAATTTTTTTTTCGAACGATCTCGACGATTAAAACAGGAGGCTTTCGTCGCGCCGAAAACCCCGCCGCTCTTCGCCGTCCCAAACGTTTCGTTCGGTCGTCGAACGTTCTCCCCCAAATTTGCGTTCGACAAAATTGGCGTCGACGTTCTAATAATACCCCCGAAATCCGATAGAATCAAGCCCTATCGGTCAATCTTTCGGCAATATTTTAAGAAAAAATCGCAATTTGGGCCGTTCGCCTCTTTTGCAAATCGATAAAAGACGTAAAATGTCAAGCGTCGGTAAAAAACGCCCGACGTCGGTCGTCTCTCGCTCGCGAGAAGTTTCCCGTCTCTAATTTTTCCCCGCAAGAAAGCGCCCGCCAATGGTCGAAGCCGCAACGATCCAAACGCTCGCCGAATCGCAAAGCGACGCGACGCTGGATCGCGAAATTCGCCGTTTTCTTGTCGACACGTTCCCGAATTGGGCGGATATTTTCCGAACGCGCCGCGCTTGGCACGACGCCCGCCCGGTTCGCACCGTCCTCGCGACCGTTCCGACGGCGGCGCCGTCGAACGCGGAGCCCGTTCCAAACGGGATCGATTTTCGCGTCGTCGGGCACGTCGCCGTCGTCGAGCGCACCGTCACGACCTGCTGGAATTGGCGGTACGCGGTCGCCGGCGTTCAAGGCGTTTCGGTCGCGCCGGACTTCCGCAAAACCGGTCTCTCGACGCGCCTTCTCGACGTCGCGCTCGCCGAATCGGCCGCGTTAGGGTATCCGTTCGCCGTTCTTTTTTGCCGCGAACCGCTCGTCCCGTTTTACGAACGGAACGGTTGGCGCCTCCCGAACGACTCGATGATCATGTGGAAAGACCGCGAACTCCCGATTCATATGCAGTCGAACTGCCCGATGTACCGCGAGTTGAGCGGCGAAACCTTCCCGGAGGGCCCGATCGACGTTCACAACCCGTTTTGACGGCGCGCGAGCAAGCGTTTTTCGCCCGCCGTCGTTTGTTTTCCCCTTATATTTATTAATAACAAGCGCGACGCCGACCTATAACAACGCCTTAATAAACGACGTCGGCAAACGTTCGTATATTAATTAACGTCGGCCTTCAAGCGTCGCGTTTTCCCTTTTTTCGCTTTCTCCCATTTCCCCCATTTTATCCCAACGGAGTATTTTATGCGTTTTTCGTTATTCCGTCGTTTTTATCGAATTTGCCTCGCCGCCGCGGTCGCCGGTTCGTTAGCGACGTCGACGGCGTTCGCTCAGGACGCCGCCCCCGCCGCCGCGCCGTCCGACCTCGCCGTTCCGCAAAACGCGTCGAAAGCCGACCTTCTCGCTTTCCAAGAAAAATTGACGCAAGCGCTCCAAAACGCCGCGCCCGCCGACGCCGAACGTCTTTACGCCGAGTCCGCCGACGCGTTTTACGAGTCGACGCAAGCGCTCCTCGCGCTCGATTTGACCGCCGACGAACGCCCGCGATACGTTTCGCAACTCGCGCAAATCGTCGCGACGTTCGCGCTCGAAGAAGGCGTCGCGGCGCAAAAACTCGGACCGCGCTTCGACGAGCTGACCGCGTTGGCGCAAGAAGCGAAATCGGCGTTCGAAGCCGCTTCCGACGCGGAAACCGCCGCCGCAAAACGCGCCGAATATCTCGAATACGCGAATTACGCCTTCTTAGTTCGCCTCCAAGTCGCGCAAAATTTGGCGGCCAAAATTCGCGACGAAGCGTTTATGTCGCTCGCCCAAGACGCGGTCGCGTTCGCGGTCGAGAACCCGGAATACGGCGAAACCGCCTATCAAATCGTTATGCAAATGCGCGCTTACTCGAACGCCGTCGGCGACGCCGCGCTCGACCTCCTCGGCGAAGAGTTCGAAAAGACGAAAAACCCGACGTTAATCCAACCGATCAAAAAGACGCTCGGCCGCCGTCGGTTCGCGCGTCTCCCGGGCGGCGAACTCAAGCTCGAAGGGCTCCTCCTCGAAAACGGGAAGTTCGAGAAAAAATTCGACTGGAAAGATTACCAAGGCAAAGTGATTCTCGTCGAATTTTGGGCGACTTGGTGCGGGCCCTGCCGCCGCGAAATTCCGATTTTGAAAGAATTTTACGCTAAATACAAGGACGCCGATTTCGAATTGATCGGATATAGTATCGACCAAGACGTCGCGAAGTTGAAGTCGTTCGTCGTCGAAAACGAAATCCCTTGGCCTATGATCTCGCAAACGGAGTCGGTCGCGGCGGGCTTCGAACACCTGCACGACTATTACGCGATCAACGGCGTCCCGGAACTGATCTTAATCGGTCGCGACGGCAAAGTCGTCCTGACCGACGCTCGCGGGCCGAAACTCGCCGACGCGCTCGCCGAACTCTTCCCGGAAATCGAACCGCTCAAACTCGCGCCGAACGCCTTCTCGACCGAACGCGTCTCCGCGCCGAGTTCCGACGAGGAACCGCGACGTTAACCTCGCCGTCGTCTTGCGCCGCCGAGTCCGTTTTCGCAACGCGTTCGGCGGTTTTCCTAGGACGTTTTCTTCCTTTTTCCTCTTTGTTTTCTTCCGCGCTTCCTCGTTTTTCTTTAATTTATTCCGCAAAATCGCTAAAAAACAGCGCGACGCCTTGTTAAATTGCGCAAACTTGTTAAAATAAAGAAAGAACTATTTCGTTTTACGCCACAAAGCGCCTAATTTTTCAAACAGGAAAACGATTTATGAACGTTCGGGAAATCGCGACAACCGTTCGACGGTTAACGGAAAACGTCGAACGCGCCTTCATTGGCAAACCGGAAACGGTTCGTTTAACCCTCGTCGCTTTTTTCGCCGAAGGGCACCTTCTTCTCGAAGACGTTCCCGGCGTCGGCAAAACGCTTCTCGGGCAAGCCCTCGCTCGCAGCTTAAACGCGACCTTTTCCCGAATCCAATTCACTTCCGACCTCGTCCCGCTCGACGTCGTCGGCGCCGACGTTTATCGCCCGAAAACGCAAGATTTCGAGTTCGTCCCGGGCCCTATCTTCGCGAACGTCGTCCTCGCCGACGAAATCAATCGCACGTCGCCGCGAACGCAAAGCGCGACCCTCGAAGCGACGAGCGAACGCCAAGTTACCTCCGACGGAACGACGCGTCCGCTCCCGCGCCCCTTCTTCGTCGTCGCGACCGAAAACCCGATCGAGTTCGAAGGAACGTACCCGCTCGCCGAAAGCCAACTCGACCGCTTCCTGATGCGCCTTTCGATCGGCTATCCAGACCGCGCCGCCGAACGCGCCGTTTTGGACGCCAACCGCAAGGCGCCCGCGCTCGACTCGCTCGAACCGGTTCTTTCGCTCGACGAAGTTCTCGCGATTCAAGCGGCGGTTCGCGAAGTGCAAATCGCGCCGGAAATCGTCGACTACCTCCTCGACGTCGTCGACGCGACGCGGCGATCTCCCGACGTTTTGGTCGGCGCCAGTCCGCGAGCGTCCCTCGCGTTCGCTCAAGCGGTTCGAGCGGCGGCCCTCCTCGACGGTCGCGATTACGCCGTTCCGGACGACGTTAAAAGTCTCGCCGTTCCGGTTCTCGCGCACCGCCTCGTTCCGAAAAATTACCGCGCCGAAAATCGCCGTCGCGCCGTCGAATCGATCGTCGAAGACGTTTTAGCGACCGTCGTCGCCCCCGACTAACGCCGTTTCCG
Organism: Thermoguttaceae bacterium; assembly: GCA_045545275.1. Lineage (GTDB taxonomy): Bacteria > Planctomycetota > Planctomycetia > Pirellulales > Thermoguttaceae > RUG369. Next base: position 10,065 of record JAZQAP010000258.1, read on the forward strand.
TCGCGGTCTTCGCGATTCCCGTCCCCCTATTTTTCCCGCTTTCCCTATATTTTCCCCTTTAAGCCACCATGCGAAGAGCGACGACGCCCAACGAAACGGCGACTTTAGTTTTATCCGGCAAAATACTCGACGCGCCTTTCCCGTTAACGACGCTCGACGCGATTCGAACGGCGGTCGAGCGCGAAACGTCGGCGCGCGGCGTCGCGGTCGTTCGTCGCGTCGCGACGTTGTCTCGCTCCCGCTTTTTCGTCGCGCCCGAGTTCCTCAAAGCCGGCTTTGAAATCGTTCCCGCCGACGACGAAGACGTTCAAGCGACGGCCCTTCTCTTTTCCGCCCTCGCGACGGCGACGCCGTCGACCGAACTTCTTTTCGCGCTCGGCGTCCCGGAACCGACCGAACTTCTCCGCGCTCTTTCCGGTCGAACGCGCCGCGTTCTGCTGACGACCGCCGACGTTTCGCCCGCGCTCGAAGCCAACTTGGAAGGCCTTTACGACCTGCGCGCGCTCTTGGCGGACGACGGAATCGATTGGAACGCCCTCGACTTCGCCTCTTGGAACGCGTCCGACGACTCGGCGAACGCGGAAGACGCCGACTCGCCCGCGCCCGACGCCCGCGAAAAAAACGACGATCTTTGCGAACTCGGCCCCGAAGTCGGCCCCCCCGCCGTCGAACTCGACGCGCCCGCTTGGAACGCCGCGCTCGAACGCCTCCTCCTCGAAGGCGACCTCGTTTCCTCCGCCTACGTCGCGACCGAAAAAATTTCCGACCGTTTCCCGGAGTTGCCGGAATTTTTCTTGACGCGCCGCGAAGAATTTCGCCGCCTTCTCTCGCCGCAAATCCTTATGGTCGAAGAAAATTCGGCGACCAAACTTTATCATAAAACCCATCCGGACTACCGCCCGATCGCGTCGACCGCCGCGTTGGCGTCCCTCAACCTCGGTTCGACGCAGTCCGACGATTCGCCGAATCGCGAAGATTCCGCGTCCGACGACAAACGTCGCGAAAACGCCGTTCCGCCCGCCGCTCCCTCCGCGCGCTCCTTCGCCGAAACCGCCGACCGCGCTCGATTCGTCGCCTGCCAATGTCGTTGGGGCGCCGAACGTTCTCGCTTGCTCCAAAACGGCGCGAATTTCCAAGACGAAATCGCCCCTAAAGATCAAGAATTCGAGGAGTTAGCGCGTCAAAAATCGACGAACCCTTGGCCGGTCGCTCGCCGACTCGCGCCGCAAGAATACGAAGAGGCGGCCCTCTGCTACGAGATCGCGGCTCGCGCGTTCGACCTTTTCGAACGCGTCGTCGCGACGCCTCGTTCCGAAATCGACGACCGACTCTTCGCCCGGGTCGCGCAAACGGCGGCCAACGCGCAATGCGGTCTAAAATCGGTTTTAGCGAGACTTAATATTCCGCTCGCCGCCGACGGAACCCAGCGTTCCGCCTACGAGCTTCTCCTTAAATCTTGCTCTCCGCGCGGCGTTTTTCTCGCGAATCTGCGTTTTCACGACCGCTTGTCCCGCGACGAAACGCTCGCTCTCGCCGACGTCGTCGACGAACTCGCGCAAGAATTCGACGCTTTCCAAACGCGTCTCAAAGAACGCCGTTCGCTCGAAGGCAAAGTCGAATACCACCTGAAAAAAATCGCGGACGAATCCGGCTCCGCTTACGATTGGGAAAAAATCGTCGAAGCGACGACGGCTCTTTGCGAAACGTTCCGCAAACCGCCCTCCTCTCTTTGGTTTCGCGAACGTTTGCTCGACTTCGTCGACAAAATTCCGGACGAAACGCCGACGACCGACGCTTTCGGGCGCGTCGTGCAGGAACTCGATCTTTACCGAATGCGCGAAGACGAAACGACGGCGGCGCTCTTCGAAATGCCGGAAATCGAGTATTCGCCCGCGATTCAAGCGGTTCGCGAACGTTACGCCGGCGCGCGAGCCGTTTTTGTCGGAGGCACGCCGCAACCGCACCTCCAAGCGCGCCTCGAAAAAAAATTGAACGTTCGCCTCGTTTGGTCGGAAACCAGCCACGGCGACTCCCTCGAACGCTTCGCCGGGCACCTGCGCGACGAAGAAACGCGCTTGTTCCTGATTTACATCCCTTGGTGCAGCCATAAACACTCGGAAGAATTCGCCGCGTTAATCAAAGACGCGAACAAAGACTGCGTTCGACTCCGCAAAGGCACCAATCCCGAACAGATCGCGTTGGCGATTTGCCGTCAATTCCGCCTCCTTCCGGAGTCGCAACTTTAAACGTCGCCGACGAAACGCTCCGTTCCGTCAACGTCGCTCGCCGCGACGTTTCCCCGTTCCCTCGCCGCCGTCGCGACGCAAGTCGCCGAATCGTCGTTATGCCGCAATCCTCTAATTCCACGCAACCTTCGATACGAGAGCGTTTAACGCTCGCCGCGCTTGCCGAGGCGGAGTCGTTCGGCTTCGAAGGCTTTTCGATGCGCCGAGTCGCGCGCGCTTGCGGAGTCTCCTGCGCGGCGCCGTACAAACATTTTAAAAACAAAAACGATATTCTCGAATCGGTAATCACTTACATCAACGAAAGATGGTTGGAACGCCAAGAAAAAACGATCGCGCGTTTCGCCGACGCTCCGCTTCGCCGTCAACTGATCGAGCTAAGTCGCGAATACGTTCGTTTTATGGTTGAAAACCCGCGTTTTCTCGCCGTTTGGACGGCCAAAGGTAAAACCGGCGGCGTCGACTACCTGCCGATCAAAGCGAAAACAAGCGAACTATCGAAAGCCCTCCTTCGACAATATTGCGACGAATTCGGCGTCTCGGAAGAAACGGCGCGCGCCAAAATGTACGTCGTTCGCTCGCTTATTTACGGAGCCGCGTTGATGTTCTGCAACGGCGACCTCGAATACGACGAAAACGCCCTTCAGTTCGTCGCCGACTTCGTCGACCGAGAGTTCGACCTCTCCTAAACAAGAGACGTCTAACTTTCGTCGTCCCGTTCCCCCCAAGCCGGTTCGAGCCGGTCGTCGAAACGCGCCCAAAAGTTAGCCAAGACAAATCGGTCGTTTCGCCGCGATTAGCCCAGCCTAACGCCGCCCTTCGCACGAGACATTTTAAAAAAAAATGTCAGAAAGAATCTAAAAGAAGCCCTCGCCCCGCTTGACGCCAAGACGTTCGCGGGTATATTGTAAAATACGAGCGCGGTTAACAGCGTTAACCGCCGAGCGTTCGCGTTCGACCGACGCGCCTCTCGGTGAATTTTAGGTTAAATTTACGATTTCGCCCGATTTTTTCGTCGCGCCGCGACTTTTTTACGTAATACCGACAACCGCGACCCGTCGCCGGCCTCGCCGCCGCTCGGCGGAAGCCC
>JAZQAP010000259.1:0-20281 GCA_045545275.1 Thermoguttaceae bacterium
TTGGGCGCTCGACGGCGCGTTCGAAAGCGTCGAGGTCGAGGAGGGGAACCAAGATTTTAAAGTCGTCGACGGAGCCGTTCTAAGCGCCGACGGTAAAACGCTTTACTGTCGTCTTTCGAAAGCTCCTGGAACGAGTTGGAAGATTCCGGAGGGCGTTCGCGTCGTTGTGCGCGGCGCGTTTGCGAACAACGAATCGCTCGTTTCGGTCGAAATCCCCGAGGGCGTCGAAACGATCGGCGAAGGCGCGTTTTTCAGTTGTTTTGCGCTCAAAAAACTTGCGATTCCGGCGAGCGTTCGTCGAATCGACGACCGTTTCGAACGCTGTTTCGCGTTGGAAACGTTCGAGGTCGCCGAGGGAAACCCGGCGTATCGAAGCGTCGACGGCGCGTTGCTAAGCAAAGACGGTAAAACGCTTTACCGTATCGCTCGCGAGGGCGGCGCCGGAATGACGCAAACGGTCGCGTATTGGAACGGGCGCGAAGCGAAGCGCGTTATTCCCGAGGGCGTCGAGCGAATCGCGGCGGGCGCTATCGGCGACGACCGTCTAATGACGAGCGTTGAAATTCCGGAATCGGTCAAGCGAATCGACGCCGGGGCGTTCGGCGTTTGCGACCGCTTGTCGTCGTTGGCGATTCCGTCGAGCGTCGAGCGTCTCGACGAGCGTTTCGAAGGTTGCGACGCGTTGGAAACTTTCCGGGTCGCGCCGGGAAATCGGAATTATACAAGCGTCGACGGAGCGTTGCTAAGCAATGACTTTAAAACGTTTTACCGCTTAGTCGGCAAGGGCGTTTGGACGCGCCCGAGCGCTCTTGCGCCGAAATTCGTTTACGAGTACCGCGTTCCTAATCTCGTTCGAACGATCAAACAAAACGCGTTTGTCGGCGCTTCGCAAATGGAAAAAGTCGTTCTGCCGCAAGGTCTTAGAACGATCGAGCGTTCGGCGTTTTCCGGCGCGACTTCGTTAACGAGCGTAACGATTCCGGCGAGCGTCGAGAAAATCGAAAAAGGCGCGTTCGTCGGGGCGCCGCTCCGCGAGGTCGTGCTGGAGTCGAGCTCCGCAACGTTCGATAAATCGGCGTTTACGACGGAACCGGCCAAGCTGACGATTCGCGTCGCCGACGAAACGCTCGAACGCGAAAAAGCCGACGCCGAAGCGAAAAAAGCCGCCGAAGAAGCGAAAAAAGCCGCCGAAAAAGTCGCGCAAGAGACGTTCCAATGGGAAGTCGGCGCGGGCGGTAAGGCGACGATTACCGGCGTTCGCGACAAAACGGCGACGGCGCTCGATATTCCGGAAACCCTTGACGGCGCGCCGGTTACGGCGATCGGTCGCGGCGCCTGTTCGAACCTTTTGCAACTGAAAACGGTTCGAATCGGGGCGAACGTCGAGCGAATCGACGGCGCGTTCCAAAACTGCGTAAACCTTGAAAGCGTCGAGTTTCCGCCGGCGTCGGACGGAAGCGGCGAGTCGAAGTTGCACGCGATTCTGAACGGGGGATTCGAGGGCTGTTCGTCGCTGAAAAAGTTTACGGCTCCGTATTCGCTCGTTAGCTTGGGCCCGAATTCGTTTTCCGGTTGTTCGGCGCTCGAAACGGTCGAATTGAGTCCGCGAACTCGCGACGCGGGGCCGTCCGCGTTTAGAAACTGCGCGTCGTTGCGCGAGCTTAAGATACCGGAAAATAGCGAGTTAAGCGTTATCGGGATGGAAGCGTTCAAAGGTTGCGACGCCTTGACGACGTTCGACGCGCCGCGCAGTCTGCGGGGGCTCGGTTGCAACGCGTTCGGCGAATGCGAGCGACCGTTCCAATTCCGTCTGCACCCGGATTCCCCGAGGTTGCGATACGTCGACGATTTTGTTTTAAGTCAAGACGGAAAAGAGATTTGCGCTTATTTCGGCCCAAGAAGCGGCGAGTTGGTTATCCCGGAGGGCGTCGAGCGAATCGGCCAAATTTTCGGCACGAACTTTAAGGGCGCCGATTTCGAAACGATTCGTTTGCCGAAGAGCTTGCGCGTAATTTACCGACAAGCGTTTATGCAAAGTAAGTCGTTGAAAAGAGTCGAGTTGCCTTCGGATTCCGCGCTCGAAGAGATCGGCGACAACGCGTTTGGCGGTTGCGAGGCGCTCGAATCGTTCGCTTGGCCTAAATCGTTGAAAAAGGTGGGGATCGGCGCGTTTGGCAACTGCAAACTTAAAGAATTCGTCGGCGTTCCGGCGCTCGAAACGATCGGCAATTACGCGTTTTCGAATTGCGGCGCTTTGTCGTCGATTGAATTGCCGAGCGGACTGCGCGAAATCGGAGACGGAGCTTTCGCCGAATGCGGTTTCTCGTCGATCAAAATTCCCGCGAGCGTTCAAACTCTTGGAAAGTCGGCGTTTGCGATGAACTCGCTCGAAAAAATCGAGGTCGAGGAGGGGAGCGAAACGCTGAAAGTCGTCGACGGCGCGTTGCTGTCGAGGGACGGAAAAGCGCTGCGCCGCGTCCCGGCGGCGTTGAAATTGACGTCGTACAAGATTCCGGACGGCGTCGAAATTATCGAACGCGCCGCGCTCGGCGGGAACGTAACCCTTGAAACGGTTGAGATTCCGGCGACGGCAAAGACGATCGAACCGGACGCGTTTTTCCGTTGCGTCGCGTTGAAAAAAATCTCGATTCCGGCGAGCGTCGAGAAAATGGACGGCGCGTTCAACCGTTGCGACAGCTTGGAACATTTTGAAGTCGACCCGAAAAACCCCGTTTTCAAAAGCGAAAACGGCGCTTTGCTAAGCGCCGACGGAAAAACGTTTTACCGGATTTTCGCCGTCGAGCGCGACGCCGAGGCCGAAGCAAAAGCCGCCGCCGAAATCGCCGCGACCAAAGGCGTCGACGCCCAAACGTCGAAGCCAATTTATAAGAATCCCGTTTATCGCGTTCCGGACGGCGTCGAAAAGATCGCTTCGTCCGCGTTTTCCGACTCCGTCGGGTTGCGCAACGCCTTTACGGAAATCGTTTTGCCGGAAAGCGTTAAGGAAATTGGCGGATATGCGTTCGCCCGATGCGCCCGTTTGGAAAAGGCGTTTATTCCGAAAAACGTCGCGAAAATCGGGGAAGGCGTTTTTAAATATTGCGACGCGTTGAAAACGGTCGAAATTTCCCCGGAAAACCCGAATTATCGCGTCGAAAACGGGCTTCTTTTAAGTAAAGACGGCAAAACGTTTTACGAAGTAACGCGCGCCTCCGGCGAAACCGTTTTGAGAATTCCGGACGGCGTCGAAGGAATCGCGAAAACTTGGACTTGGTCGGCGTTTGAATCCGGGCCGACTTATGCGGAAGTCGTTTTGCCGGAAACGCTTACGACGCTTGAAGAAGGCGCTTTTAACAATTGGAAAAACTTAACGTCGATTACGATTCCGAAGAGCGTGAAGAGGATCGGGGCGCGCGCTTTTTACAACTGTCCGGCGCTTGCGGAAGTCGTTTTGCGCTCGCAAGATACGACGTTGAACGCCGAAACGTTTTACAATTATCCCGAGGGGCCGAAACCGAAAATTCGCGTCGAAGCCGCCGAACCGGCGAAAGCGTCGGTCGCCGAAGCGCCCGAAACGTTGAAAACGTCGGCGCTTAGAACAAACGGCGCGCCCGCCGCCGTCGACTCTCCGGAAACGTTTGAATGGCGAGCGTTTCCAAGCGGCGAAGTCGCGATTTTTGGCGTTCGCGACAAGACGGCGACGTCGGTCGTTGTTCCGGAAACCCTTGGCGGAATTCCGGTTAAGAGGATCGGCGGCAACGCTTTCGTCGGTATGCGCGAGCTGAAAACGGTTCGACTTCCGCGGAATCTCGAAAAGATCGACGCGCTGGCGTTTGCGAACTGCGTAAAACTCGAAAAAATTGAGTTTGCGAAAGACGAAAACGGCGTCGTCGCGTCGAATTTACAAAGCGTCGAAATTCAAGCGTTTCGCGGGTGCGTCGCTTTGAAGTCCTTCGAAGCGCCCGATTCGCTCGTCGCGCTTGCTCAGGAAGCGTTCGCCGGTTGTTCGGCGCTAGAAACGGCGACGCTGGGTAAAAGTTTGGGGACGCTTCGAATGGGCGCGTTCCGCGATTGCGTCGCGTTAAAACGCGTCGATTGCTCGCGTTGCGAAAAGCTAACGCAAATTGACGCCAACGCGTTTTGGGGGTGCGACGCGCTGTCGACGTTTGACGCGCCGAAGTCGTTGCGCGTCGTCGAGGGAACGGCGTTCGGGGGGCGGACGACGCCCTTTGCGTTCAACGTTCGTCCGGAAAGCGCGTTTTTGAAAACGGTCGACGCTTGCGTCGTAACTAAGCCCGATAATCGACTTATCGCGTATTGCGGCGAGCGGAGCGGCGTCCTTGTCGTTCCGGAAGGCGTCGAAGAGATCGGCGCGAACGCTTTCGCCGGCGCGGCGTTCGAAACGGTTCGGCTGCCGAAAAGTTTACGAGACGTCGGCAAGTTTGCGTTCGCTAGTTGCGAATTGTTGAAACGCGTTGAAATTCCGGAAGATAGCGCGCTTATAAACGTCGGAGAACGCTCGTTTATTGGTTGCAAGGCGTTGGAGACGTTCGACTGGCCGAAATCGCTGAAACAAATCGGCGGCTCGGCGTTTTCCGATTGCGCGGCGCTTAAATCCTTGACCGGCGCGACTTCGCTCGAGTCGATCGGCGACTCCGCGTTTTTCAATTGCAAGGCGTTGGCGACGGTCGAACTGCCGAACGGTTTGCGCGAAATCGGCGCTTGCGCGTTCCTTAACGACGAGTTCGCGTCGATTAAGATTCCGGCGAGCGTCGAAGTCCTTGGCCCGGCGGGGGTTGCGTGCACCGGCCTCGAAAAAATCGAAGTCGAGGAAGGGAACAAAATCCTGAAAGTCGTCGACGGCGCTCTCCTGTCGAAAGACGGGAAGCGGCTGCACCGCTTGCCTCCGGCGTTGAAAACGAAGTCGTACAAGATTCCGGACGGCGTCGAAATCGTCGGACGCTCCGCGCTTGGAGGGAACGTAACGCTTGAAACGGTCGAACTTCCGGCGTCGGCGACGACGCTCGAAAGGGACGCGTTTTACCGTTGCGTTTCGCTGAAGGCGATCGCGATTCCGGCGAAAACCGAGCAAATCGACAAAACCGCTTTCGCGCTCTGCGACAACTTGGAGCGTTTCGAAATCGACCCGAGCAACGCCGTTTATAAAAGCGAAAACGGCGCGTTGTTAAGTAAAGACGGCAAAACGTTTTACGGCGTCGTCGCCGTCGAACGCGATCCGAACGCCGAACCGTTCGTCGTCGAGCCGTCGCAAGAAGGCGAGGAACCGCGTTTGGTCGCCGCGTATAAGAGTCCGATTTACCGCGTTCCAGACGGCGTTACAACGATTAGCAACCACGCGTTTGACGACCCGCGAAGGGCGCGCAACGCTTTTACGGAAATCGTTTTGCCGGAAGGGCTTATCGTTGTCGGTTCGAACGCGTTCAACTCCTGCGAGCGGCTCGAAACGATTCGCGTTCCGGCGAGCGTAACTCACCTTGGCGCTTGGGTTACCTCCGCTTCGGCGTATGCCGCGCCTTTCCCGCAACTCGTTTGGGCGAAGAATCGCGCCTTGAAGACGTTCGAAGTCGCGCCGGAAAACAAGACGTACCGCTCCGAAGACGGCATGTTGTTAAGCCACGACGGGAAAATATGTTACGCCGTTTTTGCAAACAAAGATCGAAGCGTTTTGAAGGTTCCGGACGGCGTCGTTCGGATAACGGTCGAAGCGTTTAACGCCCTGAGCGCGACGGAAATCGTTTTGCCGGAAGGTCTTGAGCTTATTTTGAACTCCACTTTTCGGGATTGCGAAAATTTGACCTCGATTACGATCCCGAAAAACGTGAAACAAATTTACCCGCAGGCGTTTTACAACTGCCCGCGACTCGCGGAAGTCGTGTTAAAATCGAGCGATACGCTCTATTTCTCCAACTCGTTTGAGAAGGTCGCGCCGAATTTGACGATTCGCGTCGACGAAAACGCTCCGACGGCGACGGACGGCGCGTCGGAAAATATTTTCGAACGAAGTAAGTTGGACGACGGAACCGTTGTCGTTAGAGGAATTAAAAATAAACGCGCGACGGAGCTTAACATTCCGGAAACGCTCGACGGGCTTCGGGTTTCGCGAATCAATTTCAACGCTTTTGCGGGGATGCGCGATCTCCGAACGGTTCGTATTCCCTCCGGCGTTGAAACGATCGCGAACGGCGCGTTTGAAAATTGCGTAAAGCTCGAAAAAATTGAGTTTGCGAGACTTCAAAACGGCGAGATCGCGTCGGCGCTAACGCTTGTCGACGCATACGCGTTTCGAGGCTGTTCGTCGCTTAAATCGTTCGAGGCGCCCGATTCGTTACGTCGTGTCGAGATTGGCGCGTTCGAACATTGCGCTTCGCTCGAAACGGTCGTCTTGGGACGAAACGTCGAGAACGTCGGGGTTTTCGCTTTCGCCGGCTGTCCTTCGCTGCGCCGCGTCGATTTGTCGGAAGTTAAGAATTTCCAATTCTTAACGACGTCGGCGTTTGACGGCGCGTCGCCGGAACTCGAATTCGCGTTTCCGACCGACAATCCGCGACTTACGGTCGACGGCTTTTTATTAAGCGGCGACGGCAAAACGGTCGAGGGATATTTAGGGAAGGCTAAAAAAGAACTTGCGATTCCGGAGGGCGTCGAACGCGTCGCCAAGGGCCTTTGGTCGAAATGGACGAAGGGCGTCGAAACGCTTCGCTTGCCGAAGAGTTTGCGCGCTATCGACGGCGGTCTCTTTTATCGGTGCGAAACGTTGAAAAACGTTGTTATTCCGGAAGATAGCCGACTAGAAACGATCGGCGGAAGCGCGTTTACGGATTGTTGCGCGTTGGAACGCTTCGATTGGCCGAAGTCGTTGAAGTCGATCGGCGCCGCCGCGTTTCTACGTTGCCGAGCGCTTAAATCGTTTACCGGAGCGACTTCCGTTCATACGATCGGCGGTTTGGCGTTTTGCGACTGCAAGTCGCTGACGGAAGTCGAGTTGCCGAACGGTTTGCTCGTAATCGGCGCGTCCGCGTTCGCCGAGTGCGGTTTTGAGTCGATCAAAATTCCCGCGAGCGTTCAAGTTATCGGCGACGCGGCGTTGGCGGTTACTCCGCTCAAAACGATCGAAGTCGAGGCGGGGAACAAAGCGGTTAAAGTCGTCGACGGCGCGCTGTTGTCGCAGGACGGCAAGACGCTTTTCCGTCTCCCGCCGGCGTTGAAGTTAAAGTCGTACAAGATTCCGGACGGCGTCGAAATTATCGAACGCGCCGCGCTCGGCGGGAACGAGACGCTCGAGTCGGTCGAGATTCCGGCGTCGGTTGCGACGATCAAAGCGAACGCGTTTTACCGCAACTCGTCGTTGAAGGAAATCTTTATTCCGGCGGCGGTTAGAACGCTTGACGACGCGTTCCCGCTTTGCGACGCGTTGGAGCGTTTCGAAGTCGACCCGAACAACCTCGTTTACAAGAGCGAAAACGGCGCGCTTCTAAGTAAAGACGGTAAAACGTTTTATCGAATCGTCGCCGTCGAGCGCGACCCGAGCGCCGCTCCGATAACGCTCGATGGAGACGAAAATCTTTCGAAACTGACGAAGCGAGACGAGTCGTCGCGCTCGATTCCGGCGTATAAAAGCGACGTTTACGTCGTTCCGGACGGCGTCGCGACGCTTGCGGACGGCGCCTTTAGCGACGTTCGACGAACGCGCAACGCTTTTACGGAAATCGTTTTGCCGCAAAGTCTTGAAAAAATCGGAGCGCGCGCTTTCCAATATTGCTCGCGACTCGAAACGCTGCGGATTCCGGCGAACGTTCGGGAAATCGGCGATGACTCGTTTAGCGGACGCGGCGCGCTGAAAACGTTTGAAATCGACCCGAAAAACGTCGTTTACCGCGTCCAAGACGGAATGTTGTTAAGCGCCGACGGAAGAACTTTTTACGGCGTCGTCGTCGACTGTGATCGTCGCGTTTTGAAATTGCCCGAGGGCGTCGTACATACGACGTGGAACACGGGCGCGTCGAAAAATTTCGAGGAACTCGTTTTGCCGGAAAGCCTTTTCGCAATCCGATCGAGCGCGTTTGCGTATTGTAGGAATTTGACGAAGGTTACGATTCCGAAAAACGTTCAAGTTATCGAAAGTCTCGCGTTTGGCAATTCGCCGAAATTAGAGGAAGTCGTCCTGAAGTCGAAATCGACCGAGTACGTTTTCAACGCGTTTCAAGGCGTCGCGCCGAATTGCACGATTCGCGTCGAAGCCGACGCGAGCGCCGAGAAAACAGAAACGACGCCAAATCTTAATAATGACGACGCGACGTCGCAAAACTCGGCGGACGAAAAGTGGCAAGACGTCGACGGCGTTCTGTTAAGTAAAGACGGAAAAACGCTTTATGCTTATCCCGCCGCGAAAAAGGAAAAGGAATATCAAGTTCCGGACGGAGTCGAAACGATCGCTGTCGGGGCTTTTTCGCGCAACCTTTTTATCGAGAAGGCGAAGTTTCCTTGGACGCTAAAAAAGATTGAAGCGGAAGCGTTTAGCGGATGTAAAAATCTCGCGGAAATTCACTTTTTTCCGGTCGTTAATTTACTCGAATCGATCGGCGTAAGAGCGTTTTACGGATGCGATTCGTTGTCGTCGGTCAACCTACCCGACGGGATTCGTCGGATCGAGCAACACGCTTTCGTTTCTAACGCCTTGGAAACGGTCGAGTTCTATCCGGTCGACGTCGAGGCGAAATCGGGAATGACGATCGCGGAGGCCGCTTTCGTCGCGCCGAGTTTGAAGTCGTTCGAGGTTCCGGAAACGATTTGCTCGTTCGGGAACCGCGCCGTTATATCGGGCGGTTCGTGGAACATCGACATGAAGGGGACGCCGGATAAGAATGCGCTACTTGTAGTAACGATTCCGCCGAACCCGATTGGAATCGAGGCGGGCGCGTTCGCCAAGATGGAGAATTTGGTCGAGATTAAGGCCGATCCCGCTTGCAAACGATTCAAAACGGTCGACGGCGCGTTGCTAAGCGCCGACGGAAAAACGTTTTACTTTTATCCGAAAACGAAGCGCGCCGCGGAATTCGACGTTCCGGACGGCGTCGAGCATATCGTCTCGGGCGCGTTCGTCGACGCGAGAGTTAGCAAGATTCGAACGCCGAAAACGTTAAAGCGAGTCGACGCTAAAGCGTTCGGCGGACCCTACTTGGAAACGTTGGAATTCGGCGAAGGCGCGCGATTCGTAAATCCCGAAGCCGTCGGAGTTTGCGACGGTTTAACGACGCTGAAGCTACCGTCGACGTTGCAAAACGCCGACCGCGTCGTCAAAAGTTGCGCGCTTCGATTGCGGAAACTGGCGAACGTCGAGATCGCGTCGGAAAATCCCGCGTTGAAGACGGTCGACGGGTTGACGTTAAGCGTCGACGGTAAAACGCTTTACTTCTGTTCGCAAGAGAAGGGAATCGGCGAAGTCGTCGTTCCGGACGGCGTTGAAACGATCGCGGATTGCGCGTTCGCGGGCCGTTCGCTCGAATCGATTCGGTTGCCCAAAACGCTGAAACGAATTGAGAAACGCGCGTTTGCGTTCTGCGAAAAATTGAAGTCGGCGCCGCTTCCGGGCGGCCTCGAAGTCGTCGGCGAAAGAGCGTTTCAGGGTTGCGGCGCTTTGTCGTCGATTTCGCTTCCGGCGAGCGTCGTCTCGGTCGAACGATCGGCGTTCGCGTCGTGCGGCGCGTTGAAGTCGATCGACGTCGCGGCGGAAAACCCGGCTTATCGAAACGTCGACGGCGTTTTGTTAAGTAAAGACGGGAAAATAATTTGCGCTTATCCTTGCGGCAAAGACGCGACCGAATACGTCGCGCCGGACGGCGTCGAAACGACCGCGATTTTCGCTTTTCACGGCGCGAAAAAATTGATGAAAGTCGTTTTTCCAAAAGGGTTTAAGTCGCAAGGTTTTCAAGCGTTTTGCGATTGCAGTTCCGATTTGGAGGTCGTAGAGCCGTAAAATCGTTAAATATCGGCGTTTAGAGAAACGCGTTAAATTGCGTTTGACCAAAACGGCGACGAGGCGTCAATAGCGCCGCGTCGCCGTTTTTAATTTTGGGTCTTTAACGTTGGACGTTAAACGACGTCGTTAAAGCGGTTGAGCGTTGGTAAAAACTCATTCGCGCTTAATTACTCGGCGTCGCGTTCCCAAAGGAAACGGTAATTGAAGCGTCGATTCGGCGCCGTGTCGCCCGCCGTGCAGAGCGAAATCGGGTCGACCAGTTCCGTCGGATTGTCGCTCCATTTGAAGTCGAGCGCGAGTCGAGCGCCGGTCGCGCCGACGAGAGCGCGCGGAACGCGAACGACGAGGCGGTTCTTTTCGACGTAATAATCGGTTTTCGCGACTTCCTTCCAAGCGCCGCCGTTTTCAGCATTTGTGTCCGCAACCCATTGGCAAATCGTCGTTTGCGTTTCGTCGACGACGCTCTTGTTAATCAGATAATCGTACCCGAACCAACCGGTTTGCGCGTTTTTGTCCGCGTCGAGGAAGAGGAGCGCCCAGTTCTTGTCGGTCGACGGCGTCCAATCGCTCGCCGCTTCCGCGAAGAAATAAAGGTTCTCCGCGTCGACGCCGACTTTCGCCGTCGCAAAGTCGTTGCGGCCCGTTTGGTCGACGTAATGCAAACCGGCGTAACCCTTTGCGTCGCGCCAAGCGACGTCGCCGAGCGTGTCGCGGTACTCGACCGAAAGCGCGTCCCAACCGGCCAGCGGCGCGTTTTTGTCGAACGAAATTTCGCCGCGATTCGTCGGAATCGGGCGCGCTCCCTTGTAGCGCCGGATATTTTGCGCCGTCTGCATATAATAGTTGTCGGTATAGCCGCCCTTCATCGGTTGAACGCAGCGGTTGAACTCGGCGTTATACTGGTCGACGAAGAAATACGCCGCCTTGTCGCCGCGACGCATAAAGTTCATCGCTTTAAGGACTTCCGGCGTATGATACTTGCCGGCCGTCCATTCGTTCCAGTCGTTGATGTAAAGGAACTGCGGGTTCGCGGCGAGGGCTTCGTCCCAACGCTCTTGGTAATAAATCCCGTAACCTTCGGGGTTTTCGACCGTTTTGCCGAGCCAAGGAACGAAGGTCGGAACCGGTTCGTCGCGCTCGTCCAGTTGCGGTTCTAACGTCTTGCGCGACCAAGACTTGCCGACCAAGCTCGACGGGTGTTGCGCCGGGGTAACCGCCGCTTGTTCGCGGACGCCGTCGTGCGTCGAAACGAGGTCGAGCGGGTTCATATCGCGGACGCGCTTGTCGCATAAGTCGTACCCGAACGACCATTTATCTTCCGTTCCGACGAAGCGTTCGCCGTTCCATTCGTAATAGCCCCACCACATCGCGCGGAGGGTGAAGAAGTCCTTAACCTCTTGCGAATAATCGGAATAGAACTCTTCGGTGTAAGCCGGGTCGCCGTAATGCGGGTGATTTTCGTCGGTTTTCGCGGCGGCGTCGTATTTCGGATTGCGCGACTTAATACCGCGACGGTTCGCGTCGACTTCCGGCGTCGGGTTGTAAAGGAGGAGCGGCTTGCCGTCCCAGTAGAACCATAAGTCTTGATATTTCGGCGTTTTATAGTAGGCCTCGTAAAGGCTTTCGACGACCGCGATCGACTCGCCGTTGAACGACCAGAAGCAGAATTTCGGGACGCGGTTCCCTTCGTCGCGCATCTTTTGCATCGTCTTGAAGAGAACTTCCCATTCGTCCCAATAGCGAACGGCGTTCGTTACGTCGAGGATAATCAGGTCGACGCCGGCGTCCGCGAGTTGCGACATATCGCGGCGAATGACGTACTCGTCTTGGCTGAGGAAGTAACCGACTTCCGGCTCGCCCCAGTGATACGAACCGGCGTTGGCCCAAGCCGGGTGTTTGGCGTCGAGCCGCGCTTCCGGGTGTTCGCTCAAAATGCGGGTAACGTCGTATTTGAACGGCTCGTCGGGGCCGCCGGGACGCGTCGCTAAGTTCTGCGTGTGCCAAGTGATGTAAAAAATTCCGACGACGCGGCGTTGGTCGTTTTTGACCGGGCCGACTTCCTCGAACGTCGGCGTTTGCCGTCCGAGCGCGTCGGTCGCGACCCAAGTATCGGCGAAGAGGTCGCGACCGGCGTCGGCGCTTTGGTTGTTTTCGGAAAGATAGGCGGTTAGGGCGTTTTGTTGGGACTCGGCGACTTGCGCTGATTGCGCCGGTTGCGCGATTTGTGTTTCTTGCGCCGGTCGCGCGGGTTCGGCGGCGGAGGCAAACGACGCAAACGCCGGCGGCGCGGCGGTCAAGAGGAACGCCAACGTCGCCAAGCGAGCGGAACGCGACGGTCGAAGCGAAGAAAGGGAACGCGACATAAAAACTCCGTTAAAATGCGGAAAATAGGATAAAAAAGGGGAAAACGCAAAATGCGACGGCGGCGCGAAGGGGCGAAAACGTCGAATTTGCGCAAGGCGGAGCGCGCGAAAAAACGCTCCGTTTCCCGTTATTATGACGGTCGGTCGGCGGAAAATCAAGCGTTCGCGGAAATTTTTTAAAATTTTTTTGGCGCGGGCCGAACGTTAAAGTTTCGCTCTTTTGCGCGCCTTGTTTAACCGTCGCGACCGTTCGCCGGAGCGGGAAAAAGTCGGGAAATTTGCGAATTTTCTCGAGTTTGAAGATGTTTTTGCGGACGCTTTCCGATACTATGGGATACGGGCGAACGCGCTTCCGACGAGACCGAAACGGCGCATTTTTGGGCGAAATTTCGGTCGAACGCTTGAAAATCGTCTTCCCAAGAAGAGGAAAAGTTGGTATCGTGTTCGCAACTGGAACGGGCGCCGGAGCGCGTCGGGGTTCCGCTTTGCGTCGAAGGTCGGCGCGACGAAGGAAGAACGTTGGTTAAGGGATTTTGGGCAATGGAAGAGCAAGCGACGGCGCCTGCGGCGAACGAAATCGAACAAATTTGGTTCGACTATAAGAGCGATCCGAGCAATTACGAACTGCGCAACGCGTTGATCGAGCGTTATATGCCGATCGTGCGCCGTCGCGCCGAGCGGATTCGGGCGAAGCTGCCGAACGAAATCGAACTCGACGACTTGATTTCCGCCGGTTCGTTCGGGCTCATCGACGCGGTGTCGGCTTACGACCCGGGCCGCGGCGTCAAATTCGAAACGTTCTGCATTCCGCGCGTGCAGGGCTCGATGCTCGACGAGTTGCGCTCGCTCGACTGGGCGCCGCGGATGGTGCGCTCGAAGGCGACGAAACTTAACGAAGCGTACAAGGTGCTGGAAGGGAAGTACGGGCGCCGTCCGTCCGAAGAGGAGTTGGCGGAGTTTCTCGAACAACCGCTCGACGAAGTGCGCAAAACGATCGTCGATTCGCACCGCGTCAACGTCGCCAGCTTGGACAAGAAATGGCAAGACCAATCGGGCGACAACGACGTTACCGAGATGGACGTCATTCCGGACAAGCGCGGCGAAGACCCGACCGAGCGCCTCGAACGCGCCGAACTGATTCGCGTCTGCACGAAGGGGCTCAGCAAAAGCGAACGCTTAATCATTATCCTGTATTACTTTGAAGAGTTGACGATGAAGGAAATCGGCGCGACGCTCGACCTCAGCGAAAGCCGCGTCAGCCAAATGCACTCCGCCATCGTCCAGCGAATGAAGAAGCTGAACTATCACCGCCGTTACGAGCTGTAATCGACGGGAAAACGCGAGCCGCCGCGAGCGCAAACGTCGAGCGCGCGTCGGTTGCGTTAACGACGTTGCAAACGTTAACAAGCGCAAACGCAAAACGCCGAAAGAGCCGGGAAGTCGAAGAGTCGACGAACGGCTTTTTCGGCGTTTTGGCGTTTCTTGCGGGGCGCGAACCGGCGAGCCCGGCGTTTCGGCGCGTTTACGGCTCTTCGTCGAAGAGAATTTCGTTCGGATTGTCGCCGCCGAAAATGCGTTTAACGACCGCCTCCGGGCGCCAGTCGAGGCTATATTCTTCCGCGGGAATCGGTTCCGCGCCGGTAAAACCGTTCGCTTCGAACCAGCGCGCAAACCGCTCCGACGTAATGTAAGTTGCGCCAAGACTGCCTTTAAGGGTGAAAATATCGGTTCCGTCCCAAGATTCTTCGTCGACGCACAACCGAGGAAGAACGCGAACGCTGCAAGTAAGACAGTAAGGACATTTCGGTTCGCCGTCTTTATAAAAAACGGTTTCCGAACGGCGATGGTCGACCGTCGCGCGGTTTTCCGCCGCATACGTTAAATAATAAACGGGCGGCTCCGGAAGATTCTTGCGGCGTATTCTGTTGGCTTTCTTAACCTTAACAACGGAAACGGGCCCCGCGAAAGTTAGCCCGGTCAAGCCCGACGCTTCGAACGATTCTTTAAACTTCTCGGAAACCAAGAAGTTCGAGCGCAAAACGACGTCGGCGAACGTCGGCGCGTACAATACCAATTCCGTTTCGTAAGGCGGAACGCGGCGCCCCCCGGCGAACCAACTTCCGCAAACCGGGCAACGCGTCGGCTCTTCCCAATGTTCCGGCGAACCGTCGCTCGAGCCCTCTTCCATATCCGGATAATCGGGATTTTGAAATTTTTTGTACCCGGGATCGTAAAAAGCCGGCGTTTCCTTCAAAACGTAAAATTTCATCGGAAGTCCTTTCGAAGAAACGTGTTGCGTTGCGAACGCAAGAAAGAAAAAAAGCCAAAAACGGCGAGAAGGGAAAAGCGGCGCCGCGTTCGCGAAAGAACGCGGAACGCGACGCCGCTTAACCGCTTTCCGCAAAAACGTTAAGACGTTAAAAATCGCTTACTTTTGGAACGCCGATTCGACCGGAACGCCGCGCCAAGCCTGCGGTCGCGGAGCGCCGAGGGCCCAAGCGATCGTCGCGGCGACGTCGAAGTGAACGACGACGTCCTTAATTTCGCCCGGCTTAACCCCTTGTCCGTAAAGGATAAACGGCACTTCCATATGCTCCATAACGCCGTCGCCGTGGCCCTTGCCGGTGCCGCCGTGGTCGGACGTGAAGATAATCAGCGTGTTTTTCATCATGTCGCGCTTTTCGAGTTCCGCGAGGAGCTTGCCGACGTAATCGTCGATCGTCGTCAGCATCTTTTGATATTCCGGCGTCCCCCAACCGATCCCGTGCCCGACGCTGTCCGGTTCGCTGAAATAAACGAACGCGAAGGTCGGGTTTTTGTCGAATTGTTCGAGCGCGCCTTCGAAAACGGCCGGGTCGCCCTTGACGGAGCGGTCGTCGGCGACGGCGGTTTTATCGTACAGATAACCGATTCCGTCCCAAGAGTAAATCGAAGTCGAGACGATTTCCGGGTTCGCGTCCTTCAACACCTTGTAAATACAGGGGAAACGACCGTTTTCGTTGACGTAAATCGGCGGCAGGTCGGGCTTTTTGCTCCCCCAAGTGCGGTAGCCGTGCATTTCGGACGGCGCGCCGGCGATCTGCGTTTCCCAGTTGATCGCGCTCGACGACGGGAGAACGCTGCGCATATGAAGCGTCCAAGCGCCGCCGTCGCGGAGTTTGCGGAGGTTCGGGAGTTCGTCCCAATTCACGTAGTGCGAGCCGAACCCGTCCGAGCCGATCCAAATGACGCGCTCGACGCCGACCGGCGATTTTTGAGCGTCTTGAGCGAACGACGCGACCGCGCCGACGACGAGGAAAAGAGCCGCAAACGTCGCGGCGACAATACTTTTGCGCATAACGAAAACCTTTCTAGCAAGCTCGACCTCGGACGGCGAACAAGACGCGTCGACGCCGACGGTCGAAACGAGCGGAACGAAAAAAAAAAACGGCGAACCGTTGGAATGCGAGCGTTGTAAACGTTGAAAAACGAGGAGTTGCGGTCGAACGTCGTCGCGCTCCCGCCTCAGCCCCGACGTTATTATAACGCGGCGGCGAAGCGATTTCAACCAAAAAACGGGGGAAATCGCAAAAAAGAGGAAAATTAAGGAAAAAAGGGGGAAAACGCCCGGCAAACTCTCCAAAAGCGCCCGTCCGCCGACTTTTTCTTGACGCCGTGTCGCTTTTTGGATCAATAAGGCGCGGCGAAGCGTCGGCGGCGCGACGTCATAACGGAAGAAAGAAAATTAACGAGGGCCCGATAGGCAAAATGAGAAAAGCGTCAAGTTGTCGTAAAACATAGAAAACTTGTTTTTTCGTTAAAACGCTACTTGACGTCGCGTGTTTTGGCGTTTATAATAAGCGCGACGTCGCGAGACGCCGTTTGACGCTTTTGGCCAAATCCGCCTCAACCTTTCGGCGTCGGCGGGCTGTTGCGCGACGGCGCGTCGCGGCGTTCGCTTTCGTCGGCTTTCCGATTTGAGAGGTCCCGGAGAGCGGGCGAGGCGGGCGTTCGCGGCGCGCGACTCTTTGAAAAGCCGGTTCTTAAAAAAGCGCGGAACTCTTGAAAATAAAACGTTGGAGCGAAAGAACGGGATAAATCGAACGAACGAAAATTTTTGAAAAAAAACGCCGAAAAACTTCGGAATTTTCTTGACGTCGCCCTTGACGACCGAGTATAATGAACGCGACGCCGTGCAAACGCGTTGTTCAAAACGACGGCGAAACGGCGTTCGGTCTTGAACGCGTCGATTCAACCCGCGGCGCAAAAATAGTTTGCGATAAAAGGATACAGGGCGATGAAACGAATTTTTTCGACGAAACTTTGGTTGCGGAACGTAAACGCGGCTCTTTACGTCGGACTCGGTTTGACGACGCTTTGCGACGTCGCGACGCTCTTGCCGCAAAGCGCGTCGGCGCAAGAGGTTGAAAAAGACGCGCCGGAACGCTCGGAGGCCCCGAAAATCTCGCCGGAAGACGCGGAGAAGATACGGAAGGAAATCGACGAATTGTCGGCGTTGCAATACCAAGCGATGAACAATCACGAATACGAAACCGCAATTCGCGCCGGAGAAAGGACTTACGCGTTAATCGTTCGGCTTGAAGAAGCGAACGCCCATTGGCGCGACGTTTACGTCAAACGCGTCGCGAACGGGGTTGGCGAGAAGGTCGAGGACGAGGGGAAAAACGCGCCGGGCGTCAAGCGCGTTCGTATGACCGTCGGACCGTCGAAAACGTTTTTGTTTCGAGAATTAGGCTCCGCTTACGGTTTCCTCGGCGATTGGGAAAAAGCGGAGGAATATTATCGTCGCGCCGGTTTGTACGAGCCGAAAAACGCGAAAGTCTTTTTTAACGCGACGCCGCGAGCGCAGGTCGCGTTCGGTCGGGGACGTTTCGACGAGGCGTTCGACGTCGTTTGCGCGTCGACGAACGAAGCGCTTGAAAGGATTGCCAAAATTGAAGATAACGAGCCGGAAAAGGCGCGCGAAATCAAAAGCGTCGTCGACAAACGACTATGGTCGCAACTGGCGCAAATCGCGAAACCGATAAACTTTCGCAAACCCGTTCCTTCGTCGGTCGACGTTCGGGGCTTGACGAGCGAAGGGAGTCGGAAAGAGGCGACGGAGAAATGGAAGGCGCGTTGCGACGAAATAACGAAGACCTTTCCGGAGACGGCGGACGAATGTTCCGCGATCTACCGAGCGAATTTCGACGAACTGATGGAAAAGGTTGTCGAACCGGAGTTTAAGCGTCGCGGCGAACCGGAGGAATTTCGCGCCGCCGTCGAACTCTTGCGCGAACTCGCGACGAAGCAAACGGAACTCGCCGACGCGTATTTTAAATCCTTAGGCGGAGAAACGTTGTGAACGTCGACGCAAAGCGCCTCGTAGAAAGACGTTAAGATCGAAGAAAACGTCGAGTGAAAACGCGGCGGAGCGAAGCGGTTCGGCGGCGATTTGGGGCGATTTTCGCTCGATTTTGCGGCGGCGGGGCTTCCCAAATCGCGTTTTTCGGGTATAATGTCGGAGTTAGCGAGCGTTTCCCGCCCCTCGGACGGCGAAACGGGCCGTCGCCGTTTTGTGTTCGGCGCTCGGTCGTCGAAGAAACCCGTCCTCGCGCAAAATCCTCTTCGATATTTTGAGGTTATCCGATGTTGAAAGTCGTTCTTCCCGACGGTAATGAAAAAAGTTTCGAAAATCGCGTTCGTCCGATCGACGTCGCCGCTTCGATCGGCTCCGGCTTGGCCAAAGCGACGGTCGCCGCGGTCGTTACGACGCCCGACGTTTGCGACGACGCCGGAAATCCGGTCGCCCAAACGATTTCCGCTTCCGAATTTTTGCCGGAGTCGGGAACGGTCGAACTGCGCCTCTTGACGAAAAAAGACGCCGAAGCGCTCGACATTATGCGCCACTCCTGCGCTCACGTGATGGCGCGCGCCGTCATGCGCCTTTACGAAAACGTCCAACTCGCGTTCGGCCCGACCGTCGAAAACGGCTTCTATTACGACTTCTGGAAGGAAGAGCCGTTCACGGAAGACGATTTCGCGAAGATCGAAGCCGAAATGGCGAAGATTATCAAAGAGGACGAGCCGTTCGAACGCATTGAAACGAGTCGCGACGAAGCGATCGCGCTTTTGAAGGGCGCCGGGCAATCGCTGAAAGTCGAACACCTCGAAACCGGCCTCGGCGAAGAGGATACGGTCTCGTTCTACCGTCAAGGCGAGTTCCTCGACCTCTGCCGCGGGCCGCACATTCCGTCGCCGAAATTCATCGGGGCGTTCAAGATTATGTCGACCTCGGCCGCGTACTGGAAGGGCGACGCGAACAACCAAAGCCTTCGCCGCGTTTACGGGACGGCGTTCTTCGACAAAAAAGAACTCGACGCGTACCTGACGCAGCTCGAAGAAGCGAAAAAACGCGACCACCGCGTCCTCGGGAAGCGGCACGAACTCTTTATGGTCGACCCGAAAGTCGGCTCCGGCCTCGTCGTTTGGCTGCCGAAGGGCGCTATCGTCCGTCGCGAACTCGAAAACTTCCTCTATCAAGAGTTGCTCAAGCGCGAATATCAGCCGATGTACTCGCCGGTCATCTGCCGAGTCGAGCTGTTCGAAACGTCCGGGCACTACCCGTATTACGCCGACAGCCAGTTCCCGCCGATGGAAGTCGACGGCGGCGACCGCTATTTGCTCCGTCCGATGAACTGCCCGCTGCACGTCTCCGTTTACGACTCGAAACCGCGCAGCTACCGCGAGTTGCCGTTGCGCTTGGCGGAATTCGGGAACGTTCACCGCTTCGAACAATCGGGCGAACTCAACGGCTTGACCCGCGTCCGCGGCTTCACCCAAGACGACGCGCACATCTTCTGCACCGAAGAGCAAGTCGAGCAAGAGTTTAAGAACTGCGTCGACATGACGCTGATGGTCTTGCGCACGATGGGCTTCGAAGATTACGAAGTCCGCCTGAGCTTCCGCGACTGGACGAGTTCGAAATACGTCGGCGATCCGGAAAACTGGAAGAAAGCGCAAGACGCGCTCGAACGAGCGTGCCGCGAAATGGACTTGCCGAAGTTGGAAGTCGTCGAGGGCGAAGCGGCGTTTTACGGCCCGAAAGCGGACTTCGTCGTCCGCGACTGCCTGGGCCGCAAGTGGCAGCTCGGGACGATTCAGCTCGACTACAACCTGCCGTCGGCCGACCGTTTCGACCTGAAATACATCGGCCCGGACGGCGAGCTTCACCGTCCGGTGATGATTCACCGCGCGCCGTTCGGTTCGTTCGAACGCTTCACCGGCATCTTGATCGAACACTTCGCGGCGGCGTTCCCGACGTGGTTGGCGCCGGAGCAAGTGCGCATTCTGACGATCAGCGAAAAGTTCGACGATTACGCGAAGCAAGTGCAAAAACGTATGCGCGAAGCCGGTTTGCGCGTCTCGTGCGACCTGCGTTCGGAAAAGATCGGCGCGAAGATTCGCGACGGTCGCAACGATTTGATTCCGTACCTCTGCGTCGTCGGCGCGAAGGAAGCGGAGAGCGACTCGGTCGGCGTTCGCGGCCGCAAACAAGGCGAAATGGGCGCGATTCCGGTCGAAACGTTTATCGCCGACGTGAAAGCGGAAATCGCGGAACGCCGTCGTTAATCGACGTCGCGTTGAAAACGGAACGGCGTAAACTTAGCGGTTAAGCGGTTTGCGTTGTCGACGTAAAGAAGAAACGTCGAGCGGATTTCGGTTCGCTCGGCGTTTTTTTGGTCGCCGCTCAAACGCGTTCGACGCTTTGTCGCGCAACGTCGGCAAGCGCGATTTTTTGCGTTTTTCTCTTTTTTCCCGCTCCTTGGGGGCGCGTCGGCGACTTTTTTCGCTTTTTTCTCTTCTTCTTCCTTGCTTTAGACTTGGCGCGGCGTTATACTAACGGTATTGAATAAAAGCGTTCGCGACGCGGTGTCGGGAC
>JAZQAP010000260.1:0-2068 GCA_045545275.1 Thermoguttaceae bacterium
CGACAAAGTTGCCGCGCGGTTTCGGCAAAAGCGGCTCGATTTTTTTGTATTGTTTTTTAGTGATCTTCATTCGCGCATTATACCATATTCGCAACGGTTGCGCAAGAGGAATTTCAGATTACAGCAACACGCCCTAATGAAAACGAAAACAATTCGGAATCCTAAAAGAAAAAGACAACGAACCTTGACGCCGCCCCTTGACGAAAAAGAATTTCCGCGATATAAATACTAACGCCTAGTTCACCTTATATTGCGGAGATTTCCAAATGTCGGAAAAGAGTTTCTTGGGGCGCGTTACGTCGGTTTTTTCGAAGAAGGGCGAAAAAGTCGACGCCAAAAGCGAAAACACGCCGGAAAGCGACGAAAAATTCCTCGAAAAACTGGACTTGCCGGAACCACGTCTTCTTTTTTATCGCGGTGAATTTCGCATTTTCGAAGATCGTTTTGAGTCGCGTAAACGCAAGGTGTATTTTAACGACGTAAAGGTGTTGAAGTTCGAACGTCGCGCCGTTTCCGCCTCTTCTCTTACTTCGTTCGTCGGTCGAGCGGCTTTACAAGCGTTGAACGGCGCGCAACAGGGCGGAGTCGTCGGCGCGATCGCGGGCGGCGTTTCCGGCGCTCTTGGCGTAGACGATGAAAAAAAAGAAGACGGCGAAACACACTATATTTATTGCGTCGGCTTCCCGGAACGCGCCGATCTCGACGATTATCTTTTTGAAACCGCAAACGAAGCGGAAGCGCGCGAAGTCGCGCAAGCGGCGTTAAACGCTTTGCGCAATCGCGGCGTTTCACCCGACTGTTGGCAAAACGGCAAGTTAGTCAAATCGGGAAAATAAAGTTTTATTTCAGGAAAGCGCGTTGCGATGAACAAAAGTCTTCTGGGAAAATTTGCCGCGACCGCGCGCCGAGTCGCCGACGTCGCCGAAGCGGCGGATAAAGCGAACCTGTTCGCGAAAAAGGAAACGGCGGAAGCGTCGGAAACGCTTCAAACGTCCGAAACTCCGGAAACGCCGTCGCCGTCGGACGCTCGACCCGCGACCGAAAAGAAAGGCGCGTTCGCCCGCGTCGCCGGAGTCGCGGAAAATTTCGCTTCTTTCGCGAAAAAAGAGAGCGCCCAGCCCTCCGTTTCCGCCGAATCGCCCGCCGCGTCCGAAAAGCCGAGCGAAAGCGAACCGCAAGCGGAAGAAAATACGGTCGAACCGCTCCCGCCCGCTCCGCCGCAAATCCCGGAGTCGTTCGGCGACGAAGTTTTTCGCGTTCGCGACCTCGTTCTTTATCAAGAAGGCCTTGTTAAAGGGAACCGCGTCGTTGATTATCGCTCGGCGACTCGCGTTTTATTGAAAGACAAGGCTTGTATTCCGCCCGGGGCGCCCGAATATCGCGGTCGGAGCGTTGGCGACGCCGTTGAAGCGGGGATGATGCTCGGCGACTTAAGTCTAACGCCTGTCGGGGCGATCGTTGGAATGGCCGTCGGCGGTACGATCGGCGGCGCGCTCGGCCTCCTCGAAACGTTCGCGCCGACGCCGGAAGACCATAACCAAATTTGGCTTGAAACGGACGATTCGCCGGAACCGCTTCTTCTTTATTCCGAGAGACGCGAAAACTCCGTTACGGCGAACGCGGCTGTTACGCGTCTTTGCGACGAGATCGAAAAAGCGAGATCGGAACCGGAAATTTTACTCGACGACCAAAAAATCAAACGAAAGTATTATTTATGGTTTTTGTGTGTTTATAAAAAAAGATTATTTTTCAAATGATAGGAATCGCATGCAAAAACGCTGGTTGCGTTTCGTTGGTTTTGTTCATTTTTAACGACGTTTGCGTTTGTCGTCGTTTCCAATTAAACAAACGTGTTTGTGTCTATTTCGTGTCTATTTTTTGAGGAAAACGGGGCTTTTTTCGCGTTTTTGCGTTTTTCGGAAAAGCGGCGAAAAATCGCGTTTCGCCCGCGTTTTTGCGGAGTTTGAGCCGAAAACACGAAGCGTCGCCCCGGGCCTCCGGAACCGAAGGTTATCTGTTCGAATCAGATTGGGTGTATTTTTTTATTTCTTGTCGCTCTGCTTTTCTC
>JAZQAP010000261.1:0-3628 GCA_045545275.1 Thermoguttaceae bacterium
CCTCCGACTTGTCGAGCGCGTCGAAAGAGGCCCGAAAGGCGTTAAAAAGGGGATGAAGCTCGCCGTCGAAGCCGCGCGAACCGCCGCCGACTGCATACGCCGCCGCGACGCTTAACGGAGCGTTTGGACGGCGCCGTTCGACTGGGCGTTTTGTAACGAAAGGAGGACGCGATGCAAATTAAACTTTACGACGGTTTGACTTACGACGAAATTTGCGAAGCGGCGCGGAACCGATGGTTTCACGTTGTCAAGGGATTGATTTACAGTCGCGAGGAAAACGAGCGATTTGCGGAGGAAATCGCGCGGCTTTGGGCGGATTTGGCGACCGAGCGCGTTTTGGTAGAAGAGTTCTGCGACGGCTTTTACCGTTGGCTTGACTCGATTTGCGAGACCGCCCGTCGCTTGACGCGCTACCTTCGCGACGAAGACGTTCCGAGTTGGGCGAGGAAGGTCGACGAGCTGAGGTTTAAGGGGAAGCTCGATTTTACGCTTGAAGAAACGCGGGAATTTAAAGTCGAATATTTAAGCGCGGCGCATTGGTTGGCGGCGAATTTTTGCAATGCGGCGGTCGAGCTTGCGGAACACGCGCGGAGCGCTCCCCGATTGGCGAAATCGCCGGCGTTCGCTCGCCTTATCCGTCGAATTATTTTGACCGAGCGTTTCGACGCGGGGCGCGCTATCTTTATCGAAGACCTACTTCCGGTTACTAAGTTTGTCGAAGGAATCGACTTGCGTTCCTTCGCGCTCGACCCGAAGTTCGCGGGACATACGTTCGCCGCATTGTCGAAATTGAAGGACGGTCGTTTCGTCGCCGAAGCGGAAACCGTCTTGCGCGAAAACCCGAAGCTGTTCGCGCTTTACCGAAAGCGTTTGGAGCGTTATATTAAGCGTTACAAGACGTCGGAATAACGGCGAAAACGCGGCGCGGCGACGCTAAAAGAGACGCGGCGGTTCCGGGCGTTCGAGGGTTAAGAGGAACGCTTTGCGGTCGACGCCGCCGTCGTAACCGGTTAGTTTGCCGGAGCTTCCGACGACGCGATGGCAAGGAACGACAATCGCTAGCGGATTGCGGTTCAGCGCGCCGCCGACCGCTCGCGAACCGTTCGGGGCGCCGATTTTTCGCGCGATTTCTCCGTAAGTCGCGGTTTCACCGAACGTTATCGCCGACGTCGCGGCCCAAACGCGGCGCTGGAACTCGGTTCCGACCGGCGCGAGCGGGAGGTCGAACCGCGTTCGCGTTCCGGCGAAATATTCGGCGAGTTGCGCGGCGGCGCGTCGCAAAATTGGCGGCGTTTCGGGCGGCGCCGCGTCGTCGGCGTTAAGTCGGGCGGCGGTAAGCGGTTGCGCGTCGAAACGACGAGCGGCGGCGAGTTCCTGCTCGAACGGCGTTTCCGACGAAAAGGTCGGCGAAACGAACGCGACTTCGGCGAGCTTCCCGGCGACTTCCCGGAGCAAAAGCGCGCCGACCGGCGACGGAACGACAAGAACGCTCAACGGCGGAACTCCTTGCGCATTAAAGGGTTAAAAGGGAAAACGGTTCCGTTTAACGGTCGACGAAAGCGGCGTCGGCGGAACTCCTTGCGCATTAAAGGGTTAAAAGGGAAAACGGTTCCGTTCAACGGTCGACGAAAGCGACGTCGTCGACGGAACTACTTGCGCATTAAAGGGTTAAAAGGGAAAACGGTTCCGTTTAACAATCGACGAAAGCGTCGTCGGCGGCGGAAACGGAAAGGCGGCGAAGCGCGTTCGACGGGAACGAAAACGCCGCGTCGCTCGACGAGTCGAAACGGCGCGGCGTTTGGTTAAACGACGTCGCTAAAACGCGTTAAAGCGTTGAACGTCAGTTTTTACCGACGAAACCGACGCGGTAAAGGCGCGCTTGGCCCGAGCGTTTCGGGAAGTCGATAACGACTTTTTTCATCGCGCCTTTATAAGCGTCGATTTG
Source organism: Thermoguttaceae bacterium (assembly GCA_045545275.1). Lineage (GTDB taxonomy): Bacteria > Planctomycetota > Planctomycetia > Pirellulales > Thermoguttaceae > RUG369. Next base: position 1,946 of record JAZQAP010000261.1, read on the forward strand.
CGACAAGTCGACGCGAAGCGTCCGCCGTTCGCCGTCCCAATCGACCGGAACCGGAACGATAATCGGCGCGAGCGTCGGGTGCGTCTTCGCCTTTTCGGCGCGGTCTTTTTCGACGCTCTTATCTCCTTCGCTCCAACCGAGATAGTCGATTTGATCGGCGGGCGACACCGGCTCGATTTTCAGCGAAAGAGCGGTCGGCGCGGAAGCGTCGGCGTCGGACTCGAACGCGGCGTCGATTTCCAAAATCGGCGCGTCTTCCGAACGCCAAAAATAACCGGGCGACGCGGCGTAACAACCGGCGGGAACGACGTTAATCTTCAAGCAGTCGGAAATCGGGAATCCGGCGTCGGTCGTTCCGCCGTAAATCCAGTTTTGACGGTCGTTCGCGAACGTCCAACTCGGGATTTTCGGCAAGTCCGCTTTCGCGAGTTCGCAAGCGGTCGCGCGGATTTCGTCGAGCGTTCCGACGACGAACGTCGTGCGGTACGTTCGGCGAATATTCCAGTCGAGAATCGTTTGTTCGAGCGGCGCGATGTAACCGGTCGGGCCGTCTTTCGGGCCGAGGGAAGCGCCTTTGTTGCCGTCGCCCCCGTGAAAACCGGCGGTCGTTCGCGTCGCGCCCGGTTGGTAAACGCCGATGCCGCGGTCGTTTTCGTCGAGCAACGCGCTCCAACGCTCCGGCGTGTAGTAGTTGACCCAAGGCCAGCCTTTGCCGTCGCGCTTGTCGACGACGACCGTAACGGGCTCGTTTTCAAACGGCTTGTCGCCGAGGTAAGAGACGAGCTTGTACCAAGGCGCGTTCGTGTAAAGCGCCGGGGTTTCTTGACTTCGGCCTGTGTACTGCGTTTTGTCGGAGCGGTTGTTAATAATCGTCGCGTTCAGCTCGAAACCGTTGGCGGTCAAGCGGTAAAGGCATTCGAAAACGCATTCCGCCGGAACGCCCTTGTGCGGCCAAAGTTGCGGACGCGTCCGAACGAACGCCGTCGCGTCGTCGATCTTCTTGAACTCCAACACTTTAGATTTGTTCCCGCCGCAGTCGCCCGACTGAATCGGGTTCCAACCGAGCCCGGCCCATTCCGGCGCCGGTTTCTCGCCGTTCGGGCCGATGAACGGGTTCGGGCCGGAGTAATACGAAAGCTGGATTTGGCGACCCCAGTCGAAACTGTTGATCATATTGCCGGTTTCGTACTTCTTGTCTTCGAGGTAAACGACCGCGCCGCCGATAGATAGGTCGAAGCCGACTTTCAAGCGGTCGTTTTCGATGAAGCGGAGCGGTTCGTCGCCGAAGTCGAACGCCGTTTCGGTCGCCATCTCTTCGGCGGCGGTTTGCGCCCGGGCGGGGGATTCGTCCGCGACGGCGCTCGAAACGACGGCGGCGGCGAACGTTAAGGCGAAAAGCGGCGCCGAAAAACGAACGGCGCGGCGGAAAAGGGCGAAATTTCGCGCAAAAGAAAGGCGCATAACGGTCTCCCTTGTGAAATTAGGCAAGATAAAGGGGGGGAACGTCGCGCCGTTAAAATAAGCGACGCGGCGTCAATAATCGTAATCGTCGTAATCGTCGCGGCGACCGCGTTTGCGTTCGCGACGGCTCTTCGCTTTTTCGCGGAGGTCCCCGCCGGAGCGGGCGCCGTCGTAACCGCCGTAATCGTCGCCGTCTTCGTCGAGTTCGTCGCCGTAATCGAG
>JAZQAP010000262.1:0-2991 GCA_045545275.1 Thermoguttaceae bacterium
GAAAAAAAAGTCGGCGAAAAGAAAAAAAAAGAAAAAACGAACGGCGACGAAAACTAACGCGAACGGTAAAATAGGCAAAATCGGTCGCGACGAGTTGAAAGCGCTCTAAATTGCGGCGACGTTTCGAACGAAAGACGGCGCGTCGGAAAGCCCGGCGCGGCGTTCGAACGTCGGACGAAAGCGAAAAAGAAATCAACGATAAGATATAAAGCCGGCGATCGGTCGGCTCCGGGGAGAACGCAATGGAACGAGAAACGAGCGGCGCCGACGCGCAAGAAACGAACGAAAAGAACGAACAAGAACGTTTCGAGCAAGACGTCGAAGCGACGGCGCAAGCGGTCTTTGAAGAAGCGGCCAAAGCGGCGGAAGCCGACGAACTGGAAAAAGTGAAAGCGGAGCGAGACGAAGCGCGCGACCGAGCGTTGCGAGCGTTGGCCGAGCTGGAAAATTTCCGCGCTCGTTCGAACCGCTTGGCGAGCGAGGCGAGCAAGTACGCGTCGTTCGACTTGGCGAAAGCGATTCTGCCCGTTTGGGACGACTTGGGCCGCGCGATCGAAGCCGCCGAAGCCGCGCCGGACGGCGTTATCAACGCCGAAGCCCTTGTCGACGGCGTCAAAATGGTTTATAACAAATTTTTGGAGACGTTGGCGAAACACGGCGTCGAGCGAATCGAAGCGTTGCACAAGCCGTTCGACCCGAATTTTCACGAGTCGATCGCGTCGATTCCGAACGACGAACATCCGAAAGACACGGTGATCGTCGAAACGCAAGCCGGGTTCAAATTGCACGATCGCGTCGTCCGACCGGCGCAAGTCGTCCTGGCCGCTCCGGCGCAATGAGCCGCCGACGTTAAAGAAAATTGAATACCGTTTGATTAAATATAGTTAAGAAAGCGTTAATTTAGGAAATGCCGACCTACGAGTATTGTTGCGACGCTTGCCGAGAAAACGTCGAAGTTTTTCAAAAAATGAGCGAAGAACCGCTCGAAGTTTGCCCGAAATGCGGCGAAAAAGCGTTGCGTCGGTTGATTAGCGGCGGTTCCGGTTTGATTTTTAAGGGTTCCGGTTTTTACATTACCGACTATAAAAACAAGTCGACGTCCTCCGCGCCGGCGTCGAAGTAACGTTCGCGGCAAACGGTCGGCGAAAGGCGGTCGAAATGAGATGTCCGATTTGCGATAAACAGTTTTCGCTCGACGACGAGAACGCGGCTCTTCCGTTTTGCTCGGTTCGTTGCAAGTCGATCGACGCGAAACGTTGGCTGAACGAAGAATATACGTTCGAGACGGTGAATCTCGACCGGCTCGAAGAGGAAATCGCGGGGCTCGAAGCGGAAACGCCGGAGGAGCCGGGCGAAAACTAACGTTAAGCGCGTCGACGTTCGAGCGTCGGCGCGAACTGGAAACGAAACGGCGCGTTCGGTTTCCGTCGTCGGACGGAGATCGAGCGCGTTTGTTTTTTCTTGCGAATCGTCGGGCGGCGCGATTTTTGGAGAAAAACGAGCGAAATTTTGCGTCTTTTGCGATTATTCTTGTTTTATCGCGGGCGCTTTTCTTGATAATTTTGCGACTTCGGATAAAATAAAAGAGACGGTTTGCGTCGCGGCGGCTCGGCGGTCGAGCGGAGCGCGGCGCGAACGAAAAACGCGGAGACGAAGACGCGGCGGAAGCGCGTCGCCGACGGGAGGTTCGAAATGAAGGGAATTACCGATCTCGACGAAGGGACGCTGCGACGCGTCGACTGGCTGGAACTCGCGCCCGCGACGATTTTGGCGCAGGCGTTTTCCGCGACGTTCAAAACGTCGTTTTTGCTCTTGGGGGCGCTCGGAATCGCGCTCTTTGCGACGGCGGCGGGCGCGACGAAGGCGCCGGACGTCGGCGCTTGGGGCGATTGTCCGTTTTCCGCGTCGGTTCGTTGCGTCGGAGCGCTTGGCGCGCATTGCGGCGGCGCGACCGATCCGGCGACCGACTCGGCGGCGCTATTGGCGGCGGGAACGGAAACGGGAACGAAGCCGACTCGCGGAGCGGTTTGCGCGGCGCATACGGTCGCGCTGTTGGCGGCGATTTGGTTCGCGCTTGCGATCGCTCGAACGACGACGGCGCGCTTGGCGACGTCGGGGCGTTCGTCGACGGCGGCGTCGCTGAAGTTCGCGACCTTGCGGCTGAAATCGCTCTTTATCCCGGCGTTGGCGCCGCTCTTGTTCGCCGCGGCGCTTGGGGCGACCGGCGCGGTTTCGAAGTTCGCGGCGGGAAGCGGCGTTTTAGCGGCGGTCGCGGCGCCGGTTAGCGCGCTTCTGTTTTTTGTTTTCGTCGTTTTGGGCGCGCTGACGGCGGTCGCGTTCCCGTTGGCGACGGTCGCGGTCGCGACGGAGAAGAGCGACGGTTTCGACGCGTTGGCTCGGGGCGTTTCGTATGCGACGCGGCGTCCGGCGCACTTGATTTTTTACGCGGTTTTAGCGGCGATTTTGACGGCGGTCGGCGCGGGGCTCGTCGGCTGGGCGGCGGAAACGGCGCGCGGGTTTTACGTCGGGGCGTTCGGCGACGGCGGCGCTTGGGTTGAATTTTGGAATCTCGCGCTCTTTGCGCTTCCGGCGTCGTATTGCGGCGTTTCGGCGGTCGTTTATACGTCGGCGATTTATTTGGCGTTGCGTCGTTCGGTCGACGGAACGCCGTTCGACGCGTTCGCCGCCGACGGTTCCGAACGCAAAGCGCGCCGACTGCGACCGATTCTGCAGGACGCGCAAGGGGCGCCGATTTTCGCCGACGAGAAAAAAGACGACGAATCGGCGAAATAGGCAAATAAGGCGGATAAAGCAGATAGCGCAAACAGAGCGAACCGGGCAAATGGAAAGAACCGGGCGAGCCGGGGAAATAGGAAGAGCCGGGCGAACCGGGCAAATGGGAAGAAACGGGCGAAATAGCGGAGTTGGCGAAATGACGAAGTCGGAGGCCAAGCGGTCTTAGGAAGACAAAAGCTCCTGACAACTCCTTGG
>JAZQAP010000263.1:0-6319 GCA_045545275.1 Thermoguttaceae bacterium
AGATGGCCGGTCGCCACGGCAACAAAGGGGTTATCGCCAAAATCCTTCCGAAAGAGGACATGCCGTTCCTCGCCGACGGGACGCCGTTCCAAACCATGTTGAACCCGCTGGGCGTTCCGTCCCGTATGAACGTCGGACAGATTTTGGAAACGCACCTCGGCTGGGCCGCGTCCAAACTCGGCTATCGCGCCGTTACCCCGGTTTTCGACGGCGCGACCGAAGAAGTCGTCAACGACGAGCTCGAAAAAGCCGGACTCCCGCGCCACGGGAAAGTTCGTCTCTTCGACGGACGCACCGGCGAGCCGTTCGGTCAAGAAACGACGGTCGGTTACATTTATATGTTGAAACTGCACCACTTGGTCGACGACAAAGTTCACGCGCGCAGCACCGGGCCTTACTCGCTCATTACGCAACAGCCGCTCGGCGGTAAAGCGCGTTCCGGCGGTCAACGCTTCGGGGAAATGGAAGTGTGGGCGCTCGAAGCCTACGGCGCCGCGTACACGTTGCAAGAACTCCTCACGGTCAAGAGCGACGACGTCGAAGGGCGCACTAAGATTTACGAAGCGATGGTCAAGGGCGAAAACACCCTCGAAGCCGGCACCCCGGCCAGCTTCGACGTTTTGATCAACGAAATCAAAGGCCTCGCGCTCGACATGGACTTGGTGCCGACCCAAGAGCAGGAAAAGGGCTTGGGCTTCGTCTTCTCCGACGACCGCTCGGATTTTTGACGCCGCCCTTCCCCGCGTAACGAAAAAACTCGCCGACGCGACCGCTCCGACGCTCCGAACAACTTAACGTTTGTCGAGCCGAGCGACGCGTCGGAAACGATAGCGAATACAAAAAACAATCTCCACTAATTCGAAACGGAAAGATTGCTATGAACGCCACGGGCGAAACTTACGATCGAATTAACAGCTTCAACGCCGTCAAAATCAGCCTCGCGGACCCGAAAAAAATCCGCGAAGACTCGAAGGGCGAAGTGAAGAAACCCGAAACGATTAACTACCGCACCTACCGTCCGGAACGCGACGGTTTGTTCTGCGAAAAGATTTTCGGTCCGGAAAAAGACTGGGAATGCAACTGCGGAAAATATCGCGGAATGAAGTATAAGGGGATGACGTGCGACCGTTGCGGCGTTAAAATTACGCACAGCCGCGTCCGCCGCAAGCGCATGGGGCACATCGAACTCGCCGCGCCGGTCGTCCACATTTGGTTCTTCAAAGCGTCCTCGAGCCGCTTGGCGACGTTGCTCGCGATGAAGGCGTCCAGCTTGGAAAAAGTCGTTTATTTCCAAGACTACGTCGTCGTCGACTCGGGCGAAACGCCGCACAAAGTCGGTCAACTTTTGAACGAAGAGGACTATCGAGCCGCGCGCGAAGATTACGGCGACGCCTTCCAAGCGGAGATGGGCGCCGAAGCGATTCGCAAGCTCTTGAAACAGCTCGACGTCGTCGAGTTGTCGAAGCAACTGCGCGCCGAGCTTTCGAAAACGAACTCGAAACAACGCAAAAAGGAACTCATCAACCGCTTGAAGTTGGTCGAGTCCCTCCGCAACTGCCAACACGAAAACAACCCGGCCTGGATGGTTCTCGACGTCATTCCGGTTATTCCGCCCGACCTGCGTCCGTTGGTCTTGCTCGAATCCGGCACGTTCGCGACGAGCGACCTGAACGACTTGTACCGCCGCATCATCAACCGTAACAACCGCTTGAAGAAGCTGGTCGACTTGAACGCGCCGGACGTTATTATCCGCAACGAAAAACGAATGTTGCAACAATCGGTCGACGCGCTCTTCGACAACATGCGTTGCAAGCGTCCGGTTCTCGGGTCGAGCAACCGTCCGCTGAAGTCGCTGACCGACATGATCAAGGGGAAACAAGGGCGTTTCCGCGAAAACCTCCTCGGCAAACGCGTCGACTACTCCGCTCGTAGCGTTATCGTCGTCGGCCCGCACATGCGCCTGCACCAATGCGGTCTTCCGAAAAAAATCGCGTTGGAGCTGTACCAACCGTTCATCATTCGCCGCCTGCGCGAGCAACGCCACGCCGACACGATCAAGAGCGCGAAGAAAATGCTCGAGCGCCAAGACGTCGAGGTTTGGGATATTTTGGAAGAAGTCATCCAAAACCACCCGGTGTTGCTCAACCGCGCGCCGACGCTTCACCGCATGGGGATTCAAGCGTTCGAGCCGATGCTCATCGAAGGGAACGCCATCAAACTGCACCCGCTCGTCTGCAAAGGCTTTAACGCGGACTTCGACGGCGACCAAATGGCGGTTCACCTCCCGCTGTCCCTCGAAGCGCAAGTCGAAGCGCACACCCTGATGCTGTCGACGAACAACATTTTCAGTCCGGCCAACGGTCGCCCGATTATTAGTCCGTCGCAAGACATCGTTATGGGTTGCTACTACCTGACGATCGAGCAACCCGGTATGAAGGGCGAAGGAATGACGTTCGCGTCGATCGACGAGTGCCTCTTGGCTTACTCGCTCGGCAAGGTCGCGCTGCACGCCAAAATCCGCGTCCGCATGCCGAAGGGGCGTTTCCTCAAAACGGATCCCTCGATTCGCGAAGGCAAGCTCTTCGAAACGACGCCGGGCCGCATCATCTTCAACCAAATTTTGGACGAAGGGATGCCGTATTACAACGTCCCGGCGCAATCGAAGCAACTCGCCGCCGTCATTAGCGACTGCCACGAACTCCAAGGCCGCCGCGCCACGATCGACCTCCTCGACAAAATGATGCGCCTCGGTTTCGAGGAAAGCACGAAGAGCGGTCTGTCGTTCGCCGCCGACGACCTTATCACGCCGGCCGCGAAGAAGCAAATCCTCGAAAACGGCGACAAGGAAGTGCAAAAAATCCAAGAGCAATACGACTACGGTCAGCTCTCCGACGACGAACGCTACAACAAAATCCTCGACGTTTGGTCGCAAGTCCGAACCGAAGTTACCGCGAAGATGATGGAGGCGTTCAAAAACGACGTCCACAAAACCGAAGCGGAAGCGCTCGCGGCGGGCGACGTCAAACGACGCGGCTTCGGCTACGTCAACCCGGTTTACCTCATGGCGCACTCCGGCGCGCGCGGCGGCGAGGAACAAATTCGCCAGCTCGCCGGGATTCGCGGGCTTATGGCCAAGCCGAACGGCAAAATCATCGAAACGCCGGTTAAGGCGAACTTCCTCGAAGGCTTGAACGTTCTCGAGTACTTCAGCTCGACGCACGGCGCGCGCAAAGGCTTGTCCGACACCGCCCTCAAAACGGCGGACTCCGGGTACCTCACCCGTAAACTCGCCGACGTCGCGCAAAACTGCGTTATCACGATGCGCGACTGCGGCACGACGCAGGGCGTTATCAAAGGCGTCGTCGACGAAGGCGACAAGAAGATTCCGCTTTCCGAGTCGATTTTGGGCCGCGTTTCCCGCGTCAACATCTCGAACCCGGTTACGGACGAAGTCATCGTTCGCGAAAACGAGCTGATCACCGTCGAAATCGCGCGCAAAATCGAAGAACTCGGGATCGAAAAAATCCAAGTTCGCAGCCCGATGACGTGCGAAGCGGAACTCGGCGTCTGCTCCCTTTGCTACGGGATGGACCTTTCCACCTCGAAGCTCGTCGAAGAGGGGATGGCCGTCGGGATCATCGCCGCGCAATCGATCGGCGAACCGGGCACGCAACTCACGATGCGGACGTTCCACATCGGCGGCGCCGCGGCCCACAGCGCCGAAGAAAGCGAAATCAAAACGAAGTACGCCGGTTACATCCGCTTCACGAAGATGGAAATCGTCGACAACCCGTCTCTCGGCGGCAAGCTCGTTTTGAGCAGCAAAGCCGACGGCGGTATCGACATTTGCAACAAACGCGGCCAATCTCGCGAAACCTATCCGGTTCCGGAAGGCGCGATCCTCGCCGTCGAAGAGGGGCAATACGTCGAAGCCGGGCAAACGCTCGCCTCGATCGACCCGCACAGCAAGCTCCTCATCGCGAAATCGTCCGGTATCGTTCAATTCGGCAACATCGTCGACGGCGACACCGTCCAATCGATTTACGACCCGGCGACCGGTCAATCCCGTCTGTCCGTCGTCGACCTCAAGGGCGACCGCCACCCGCACATCGACGTTCGCACGTTCGACGGCGGCAAAGTCCTCGAAGGTTACCACCTCCCGAGTAAAACGCAAATCGAAGTTCAAGACGGTCAAATCGTCGAACGCGGTACGATTCTCGCGAAAATGCCGCAAAACGCGAGCGGAACGCAAGACATTACCTCCGGTCTTCCGCGCGTTACCGAAATTTTCAAAGCGCGCAAACCGAAAGACCCCGCCGTTATCGCCGAAATTTCCGGGACGGTCGAAATTTTGGAAAAACGCCACCACGGCAAAAAAGTCGTCGTCGTTCGCAGCGCGGCGGAACACGGCGGCGAACCGATCGAACGAATGCACGAAGTCCCGCAAGGGAAACGTATTCGCGTCTTCACCGGCGACGAAGTCCGCGCGGGCCAACCGTTGACCGACGGTCTCCTCGTTCCGCACGACATTTTGCGCATCTCCGGCGAAGAAGCGGTTCAAGACTACCTCGTTCAGGAAGTCCAAACGCTGTACCGAAGCCAAAAGGTCGGCATCAACGACAAGCACATCGAGGTCATTGTTTCGCAAATGTTGCGCAAGGTGAAGATCGAAGACGGCGGCGACACCGCGCTCTTGGCCGGCGACGTCGTCGATAAATTCGAATTCCTTCGCAAAAACCGCGAACCCGACGCTTGCGTTAAAATCGAAGTCGCCGGCGACGTCGATTTCGAAGTCGGCGAAATCGTTACCCGCGAAGTTTTCGACGCGAAACACGCCGAGTACGAACTCAAAGGCGGCCGACCGGCGATCGGTAAAAAACCGCGTTTGGCGATCGCTTCGACGCAGCTCCTCGGGATTACGAAGGCGGCGGTTCAAAGCTCCAGCTTCCTCTCCGCGGCGTCCTTCCAAGAAACGACGAAAGTTTTGGTCGAAGCCGCGTTGGCGTACAAAGTCGACCGCCTCGTCGGTTTGAAGGAAAACGTTACGCTCGGTCGCTTGATTCCGGCCGGCACCGGTTTCCGCAAATATCAAGCGGCGCACTGGAATTATCGCCAAGACGCCGCGCAACGTTTGGCCGACGCCGGATTCGACTTCGACGATTCCGCCTTCACGCTCCTCAACGACGCGCCGAACGGCGAAAGCGTTCGTTCTTTCGAACCGGTCGGCGACGTCGCCGCGAAAGACGCCGCGAACGACGAAAACGCGACCTTCTCGCAAGTCGCCGACGAAACGTTCGCCGCTTCCGGCGCCGCGACCGGCGTTTTTGTCGACGAAGAAGAAAGTTTCCCGGCGGTCGCGGACGACGCGGTCGGTTTTGAGGATATTCCCGGTTTCGACGCCGAACCCGACAAAGGCGAAGCCGACGGCTTCGGGTTCTAATTCGATCTCGGTTTCGCGGGCGCGCCGTTAGTTTTCCGCTCTCGGCGCGCTCTCCGAAGTTCCGTTTTTACGCCGTCGAAACGCGATTTCGACGGCGTTTTTTTATTTTTGCTTCAACGCCGATGCCGACCTTCCCCGTTCCAGCCGCGTTCCGAACTCTTTATTTTACCGACCGTTCCGCTCGACCTTGGACGCGCCGCGTTCCCGACGGCTCGACGCTCGCCGACGCGTTGCGCGCCGCCGGATTCGCGCTCGACTTCGATTGCGGCGGTCGCGGCGTTTGCGGTCGTTGCGCCGTTCCGGTCGCTCTCCTTTCCGACGCGTCCGTCTTCCGCCCGCGTCTCGCTTGCCGGACGCTCGTCGACCGCGACGACCTGCTCGTCGACGTTTCCGCTCTTCCGACGCTCGAAGAAAAGCGCGCCGAACGGCTCGCGTCTCCGCTTCCGGAAACGACGCTTCGACCGACGCCGGAAGAGCGCGGCGGCGATTTCGGATTCGCGGTCGACTTGGGAACGACGACGCTCGTTTGCGCGCTCGTTTCGTTGGCGTCGGGCCGTTCGCTCGTCGTTTCGACGCGGCGGAATCCGCAAATCGCTTGGGGGCGCGACGTTCTTTCGCGCATCGGCGCGGCGGTCGGCGATCCGGCGGTCGCGGCGGCTTTGCGGTCGACGGTCGTTCGCGAACTCGGCGCGCTCGCGGCGGAATCGGCGGCGCAACTCGGCGTTTCGACCGTTAAAATCCGGGAAATCGTCGTCGCCGGGAACGCGACCGAGTCGTTCCTCTTCTGCGGTCGCGACGTTTCCCCCTTGGGCGCGGCGCCCTTCTTTATCGCCGACCGCACCTTTCCGGAACTCGCCGCGTCGGCGTTCGCCGATTGGG
>JAZQAP010000264.1:0-3154 GCA_045545275.1 Thermoguttaceae bacterium
TGTCCGCTCCGCGCCGTTTGCGTCGCTCGTTCCGTCGGACGTCGACGCCAAGCGCCGTTCGTCGCGCTCGCTTCGGAGGCTTGCGTCGCAACCGAGCCGAGCGTCTCGCCCGAATTCGCCCAATTTACCGCGTTTCCGGGAACTTCGACGCTCGATTCGGCGCGAATCTCGACGACTTCCGTCAACTTTCCGCCCGACGTTTGAACCCAACGCGTTTTCGGCGCGACCGCGTCCTCGGAAACGGCGCGGCGTTCGACGATCAAACTCGCTCCGTTCGCCGACGCGTTCGGCGCGTTCGGCGCGACCGCTTTATTCTCGCCGTTTCCCCTATTTTCGCCGTTTCCCTTATTTTCGCCGTTTCCCTTAATCCGGCGTTCTCCCGCCGTTTCTCCAACTCGCGTCGTTTTTGCGTTTTGAAGCAAACTCGCCCCTTCCCAACGCGTTCCCTCCGAGTCGGCGACGGCGCGGAACTCGACGTTCGTTTCGTTCCAACGACGTTCGTCGTCCGTCGACGCGAAGATCGTCGCGTCGTTCCGTTCCTTCTCCGTCGGAGCGTCTGTCGGGCGCAAGGTCGGCAAAACGCTTAAAAACCCCAACGCGACGACCGTCCAAAAAACGGCGACGCGCGCCGCGGCGAAACGATTTTCCGCTCGTTCCCGCTTCTTATCGCGACGGTTGAAACGATTATTCCGGCGTTCGTTCCGAGCGCTCCGGCGTTCGCGCGACGCGGTTCGAGCGAAAACGCCGTCGTATTCGCTAAAATCGTCAATATCGTTCGCCGTCGCGTAATTAACGTTATTTCCGTTATTTTTCCAAAATTCGTTGCAAACGGCGGCGCGCGCTTCTTCTTCGCGACGTTTGCGCGCTCGCGCTTCTCGCCGTTCGCGCTCTCGACGGCGTTCGACGACCGCCGCCAACGCTCGCGCCGCGACGCACAACGCGACCAACGTCGCCGCTAGGACGCTCCCAACCGTCGCTCCGTCGCTTCCCCATTCGCTTGGCGGCGCCGCCGCTCCGAACAGTTCCGCCGACATTTCTCGCAACGTCGTCGACAAATAAGCGTTCATTTTTCACCCCGTTTCTTCGTCCTTGAAGTTTCTTTACGACGCGTTTTCGACCCTCTTGGTCCTTGCGTCGCCGCGTCGAGCGTTCGTTCGCGTCTTTTCAAACGAAAAACTCGCCGCGTCGCACATTACACCAAAAAAGCCGCGTCGCGTCAAGGCGTTTTTAACGATAAAAAAAACCGGCGACCGCCGCCAATTTTTTCCTCCTAAGCAAAATATATCTTACAACCCGCATTTCCTTTATAAACAGAGGCGCAATTTTGCCGATTTTGCAAAATTTTCCGAAAAAAAATTTAAAGAAATTCGGAACGTTCGCGACCGTTTCCGCTTGCAATACGCAAACGCCGAGCGAAAAAAAGGGTAAAAGTTTAAAATAAGAATAAAGAAGAAAATTATCGTGACGTTTAAAAGCCGACGTCGCGCTTTACGCGATTAGCGTCGGTTTATTTTTTCCGTTCCTAGAATCTCGACGTCGTCGACGTTTCGTTCGTTCGCTCGTTCGAACGCCGCGCCGCGACGGAGTCCGGCGTCGGGTTGCGCCGCGCCCACCAAACGAACGAAACGAGAAACGTCGTCAAGCCGAGCGCGCAAACGCCGGTCGCGATTTGACTCGCCAACGTCAATCCGGCGAGCTTCAGCGACACGTTGATCAACACGATTCCGCAAATGATCGCGAAACTGCGCCGCGCAAGGTTCGAACGTCCGGCCTCCAAGACGATCCGATGACTCCGCGCCCCCAACGGAAAACCGACCGCCCCGCCGACCGCGATCAGCGCCGCCAAGACGAAGACGGTCTCGTCGAAACCGTCGCCGGAAAAAAGATACGTCGCGCCGCCGGTCAGCGTCGTCGTCAAGAGGAGAAACCGAACGCTCCGCGCCGTTTCTTCTTCGGTCGCTTTGAAGCCGTTCGCGAGCGCCGGTCGAAAGACCATCGCGCCGCCGACGCCGAGAACCGAACTGAAGACGCCCGCGCCGAGTCCGCAAACGAACGCCCAAAATCGCGTCGACGCGGTAAAAACGGTCGGCGACTCGTCCCCGAACGAACGCGCCGCGCCGAAAAGCGTCTTCCAACCGATAAAGAGCATAAAACCGGCAAACCCGACCGAAATCGCCGTCGAACCGCAAAGTCGATGAAAAAACTCGTTGATCGGCAACCCGCAAAACGACGTAACGAGCGCGCCGAGCGCCATCGGAAGCGTTAAATTTCGCCCAAACGCCCCGGCCCCCCAGCCGATTCGCGGCGCCTCCTTGCAGACCGTCCCCACCATCGACGGCGCCATCTGCAAAAGCCCGACGCCGGCCGCCTCCATCGGAGTGAAGCCGAAAATCAACATCGTCGGCACCACCAGCCAACCGCACCCGACGCCCCAAAAGCCGCCGGAATACATCCCGATCAAGCCGATCATCGGCGCGACCGCGCAGAGCGTCGCCCAATACGTCCAATCCATTTTGCGCTTTCCGCCTATTTTAACGTTTTCTTCAACCCGCAATCTTCCTCTATTATACCCAACTTCGCCAAAAAGCACGCGGCCCGCTCCCGTCGTTGGGGGGCGCGCCCCTCTTTCTCATCTTTAACGACTTTTAACGTCGCCTTTTAAAAATTTTTATTTTTTAACGTTCGGGCTCGCCGCTTCGGCGTTTTTCTCGCGTTCATTTTTCAACGCCGTCGCGGGGACGAATAATCGCCTCTTTCAACTGCCCGTATTGGACGTTGTGCGCGTCGATTCGCAACTCGCCGAGCGGAACGCTCGAAACGCGCAAGACCTTCTTTTGCGTTTTCGGCAACTGCGAACGGAACCAAGCGTTCAAGCGGCGCGTTTCCCACCCGACGGCGGATTCGTCCGTCGCCGACGCGTCGAATTTCTTCAACGCCGCGACCGCCTCGGCGCAACGGCCCGGGAACTTCTCCCCGAGCCGTTTCTCCGCTCTTTATGAACGGTCTTATGAAAAACATTTTGTCCGGATATTCTTTTAAGTCGTCCAAACTGTCCGTTTTTTCCTAACGGTTCTCTCTGTCGTAAGGAATCGTCAGGGCCGCCGGCATGCTGTTGACTCTCTTTCTGAAGTTGCCTGTCGTAAAGATCAGGACG
>JAZQAP010000265.1:0-4486 GCA_045545275.1 Thermoguttaceae bacterium
CCGTATCGCGACTTTAGCTCGGCGGCGAGGCTAACCGCTTCGGCGATCTCGGTTTTCGTCAACTCCTGCTTCTCGGCCAACTCTTGGAGCCGCGCGAGCCGCTGTTCGTCCTGCTCGCGCATCGCGTTCCCGGCTTCGAGAATCCCCTTCGCTTCGTCGCTCCAAGACGCCTTGCCGCCAAACGCCGCGTCGCGAACGGCAAAATATCCGCCGACCGCCGCCGTCAACGCGACAAACGTCGCGACCGGGTTCGTCGCAGCGAACGCCAAAAGCGCTTTCGACGCCGCCGCGACCTTCGGAACAAGCCCCAAAAACGCCGCGCCGTACTCCGTCAAGCGTTTGACGACGTATCCCGTCCCAAACGCGGACGCGGCGAGCGCGGCAAACTCCGTCAGTCCTCGAACGACTTCCGGACGCGCCGTCGCAAATTCGCCGAACCCTCGAACTAACGCGGTTAACGCTTCCGCGCCCCGTTGGAGCGCGGGCAAAAGCGCGCCGCCCAGTTGAACGGCGACGCCTTGAAGCGAACCTTTCAGCCGGTTCGTCGCCGACGCAAGCTCCGCCGACGCGGCGGCTTGTTCGTCCGACATTACCGCCCCGACTTCGCGCGCTTCGGCGGCGAACGCGTCGAGCGTCGCCGTTCCGTCGGCGAAAATCGGGCCGAGCTTCGCGCCGTCGTCTCCCATAATCTCCATCGCGGCGGCGGCCCGACGCGTCGGGTCTTCGATTCGCCCCAACGCGTCGAAAAGCGCTCGAAGCTGTTCTTCCGGCGATAAAACGGCCAAATTGGCGGCGTCGAGCCCGAGCCGACTCAACTTCTCCGCCGCGTCGGTCGAGCCGTTCGCCGCGTCGGCTAAAACCGACTGATACCCGCGAATCGCGCCCTCGACCGTCTCGACGTCCGTCCCGCACTGCGTCGCCGCGTAAGAAAGCGTCGACAACGCTTCGACGCCGAAGCCGGTTCACTTCGACATTTTGTCCATCTCGTCGCCGAGCCCGACGACTGATTTTAGCGCTTTTTGTCCGAACGACTTAAGGACTTCGACCCCCGCGATGTTGAACGCGTTTGAACGAAACGAAACGTCAACGCTTCGCGACGGCTTGCCCGGTTTCGGCGTTTCGCCGTTCGGAGGCGACGCGCCGGGCGACTTCGGCGGTTTCGAACGCCCGCCGGAACCGAACGCGTCCCGCGCGGCCTCGGCAAGCGGCTTCAGCTCGTCGCCGACGCCGCGCGTCGCCGAACGCAGGTCTTGAACAAAAATCTCCGTTTGCCGCCGAATCCCGCCGAACGCCTTGTCGAACGTCGAGGCAACCCCTTCGAGCCCTTTGGCCGCGTAAGCGTCAAACGCCGCCAACGCTTGCGACGCCGACTTTACGAAGCCGTCGAGCGCTTTCAACGCCGAGTCGAGCGCTTTTTCGAGCGGCGCGGAGCTTCCGGAAATCGTCAGCGTCGCCGAACCGTCGGAATTAATTCTTGTTTCGCTCATTCGCTTTTTCCGTCTTTTTTCATCGTCCGCTTGACGTTAACGCGGCGACGCCTATAATAGACGTTAGGAGGTCGCGTTATGTCCGTCAAATCCGCGTTTGCGTTCGCGCTTAACGCCGCGCGCGTTCTGTTCGTTGTTTTTTTGCTTTACGTTTTGGCGCTCGCGACGTTTTCTTACGTCTTCGACGCCGGAATCGACGGCGTTTTTAACGACGTTATGACCTGCGTCGCGTTCGGAACGTTTTACCTAGGCTACGCCGTCGGCGCAGTTTTAACCTATCTGCTTCGCGCGTGTTTGCCGCGATGGACGCAAGAGTCGCTAGGCGGGCTTTGGCTTGTCTTCGCGTTTATCCTTCACCCGATTCCTTCGTTCCTCGTCGCCTATCTCGTTAGCTTTCCGTTTCATCGTTGGCTAAGCTAACCGCAAGCCGCCCGGCGTTTTCCGTCGAGCGGCTTTTTTCGCGCCGCGTCGTTCACTCCCGTTGTTCAACGACCTTCGCGCCGAACGCCGCCGCGACCGCCGAAAGCGGTATCTTCGCGACGATCTTTTCGCGACGCGACGCGCCCCCTTCGCGCTCGCCGTCGAGCAGGTCGGGCGGCGTAAAGTCGCGCGCCGTCAGTTTCGGGCCGTTTTTGCCGCGATTCGCCGAGTAAAAGAGCGACAGGGCCGACGCCGTTCGGCTCCACTCGTCGCGACGACGCGCTTGCGCCGCGACGCTCAATTCTCGGAGCGTTCGTCGGTCGGGATCGAGTCCGGCGATTCCGGCAAGCTCGAAGAGGAGTCGGCGGAAACGCTCCGCTCGAGCCTCGCCAGTTCTTCCGTCAGGTTCGCCGCTCCGGCGATCGCCGTCAGTTCGCGCCCTCGGTCGATTTTCGCGATCGTCTCGCTCAACCGTTCGCGAGCGCGGCTCGGGAAAAAAGCGACGTACTCCTCCAAAAACGCCTGTCGGGCCGACTCGACCGCGTCCCCTTTGAAGAGTCGAGCGAACGCCGCCGCGTCGATTCCGCGCTTCGCCGCCTGTTCGCCGACCAACTCGAAAAGCAGGTCGACCAAAAAGACCGCGTCCCGCGTCTTGTTGTAACAATAATCCGGGTCGATCAAATCGCCGAACTTGTCGCGCGTCCGCTTGAACTCGAACGCCGTCAACTCGAACGACCATTCCCCGCCGTTCGCGTCCTTGAAAATTTTCATTTTATTCCCCTGTTTTTCGTTATTCAGCTTGTCGACTCAACTTCGTTTTATCAAGCGGCGACGCGCGGCGCAAAGGTCGGTTGCTCGTCGACTCCGCGCTTCGCGCCCGCCGAAGGCGGTTTTATCCGCGCTACCGCGCGAACTCGGTTTCCGCTCCCGCTGGTCGCAAACCGGCGCGCCCAACTTCGTTTTATCAAGCGGCGGTTCGCGCCGTGAAGGTCGGTTGTTCGTCGACTCCGGCCGTCGCGCTCAGGCGGAGCGAGAACGAAATTTCCTCTTCGCCCGAAACCGGCGACGCGAACCCCGGCTTCGTAACGATAAACGTCCCGGTGAACACGTCGCCCAACGCCGACGTGAAAATCGCTTGGAAATTCTCCCGCTTCGCCCATTTCTCCAAGAGGAACGGAACGCAAGCCGCGTCCGCCTCCGCCGTAAAATCGATCGGCGCGTCGCGCTGTCCCTCCAAATACCGCTTAAAATCGAATCCGCGCGAAGAAATTTGAACCTCTTCCCCCGCGATTTCCAGCGACAAATCCTTGATTCCCGCGCCGGAAATTTCCTTATCGCCGTCCATAAAGGTCAGCGTCGCGTCGATTCCCAGTCTTGCCATCGTTTCCCCCTTTTCTTAAAACGATTTACCCAACCAAAACCCGCTCCGTTTCAACGTTGGGCGCAACCGCAAGCGACCAACGGGAGCGAAGAAAACGAACTCGCGCGGAAGCGCGGGCCCGGAGCCGCGCGGTCGCGGTCGCCGTCTATAAAGGTCGGCGTCGCGTCGACGCACAGTCTTGCCATCATTTCCCCCTTTTTGCTTTCAATCGATTTAATTATCCCGCTTCCAAACGCTCTTTGAGCGCCTTCAAAAACGGTCGCGCGACGACCGAAACGGTCGAAACCGGCGTCGCGTAACGCGGGACGATTCGCCGCCGCGCTCGACCGTATTCGCGCCCCGGCGTCCCGTATTTCTTCCGCTTCGACGCGCTTTTGCCCGCCGCGTTCAGCCGGTAATAAACGACCGTATACCCGACCAGCTTGCGCCGCCGCTTGCGTCGAACGGTTCCGCCGAGTTCCAACGTTTTGAGGACGTTCTTCCCTTCGCCGCTCTTGAAGAACGGTTTCAAGACGAGTTCCCAAGTCGTCGCGTCGACGCGATTTAGCTTCATCGACGAACGCAGGTAATAGTCCGGAATGTTCCGCCGTCCCGCTTTCGCCGGATATTTCCAAGTGATCGGGAAGTCGCCCGGCGCCGCCGCGGAGTCCTTAACGTATCCGTCGAACCCGTCTTTCAACGCCGCGTCCAGCCAAGCGGTCGACTTCGCTTTCTTCCCGGAACTCGCTTCGGCGGCGGCTTTGCGCGCTTCGAAACGACGCTCTCGCGTTCGCGACAGCGCGCCGACTTCGACGCCGCCGAACCCGCCTTTGCGCCGCTCCTTCCGAACCGCTTTCTTAAATTCCTTGACCGTCCCGATCTTCTCGACGCGTCCGTTCCGGACTTGCCAAACGAAAAACGGGTTCTCCTTCGGCTTCGCTCGTTTGAGCGTTCGACGTTTCCCGGCGGTCGAAAACATTGCGCGCCATTCCTTCAACGCCCGTTTCGCCTCCGCTTCGGTCGACGCTTTCAAAAGCGCGTCGGCCTTCTTTTCGCAAGCGTCGAGCGCCTTGCGGAGCCCGGCGGTCGAACCGCGAACCTTAGCCAACGCCCGTCCCTCGCTCGACCTTTTCGCTAATCGCGACGCGAACGCTTCCGAGGAACCGCCCGGCGAGAAGCTCCGTTTCGTCGTAAAGCGGCTCCGGCTCCGTTTCCTTCG
>JAZQAP010000266.1:0-3034 GCA_045545275.1 Thermoguttaceae bacterium
CTTGCGCCGTCGCGGCGGTCGCGGTTCGAGCCGCCGACGCGTTCGCGGTTTCCGCCGTCGTTTGCGCGGTCGTCGCGACTTCCGCGAGTCGCGAAATATTAAGGTACGTCTTGACGGCGCCCGCGACTCCGGCCAAAGCGACGCCGAGCGGAACCGCCGTCGCGCCGAGAACGCCGAAAACGGCGACATTCTTTCGCGTCGAGTCGTCGAGCTTTAAAAGCGATTCGGCGAGCCCGCGCAATTTGACGACCGCCGCCGTCGCCGGTTCGATCAAAGCGTCGCCGAACGCCGCTTTTAAGTCGCTAAACTTGGCTTGGAGGGTTCCAAGTTGCGACGCGAAATTGTCTCCTTCGCGAACCGTTTGCCCGGTAATGTCGGCGAATTGTTTGCGGAGAAGCGAAAGCGTCGCCTCCATTTTCGCCTCTTTTTCCGAAGCGAAAACGACGCCTTGTCGAGAAAGCGCGAGACGCTCCGCCGCGACGTCGGCCTCGTAAATCGCGATTCCGAGCGTTTTCAACCTTTCGCGTTCGCCGTTCAACGCGGAAATCAACGCGTGCGACGTTTGCTCGACCCCGCCTTGCGCGTTCGTAAACGTCGCCAAGTCGCTCGCCATTCGGGCGAGTTCGCCCGACATTTCGAGCGCGCGACCGTCGGCGACTCCGGAGTTCTTCAGAATCGACGCGGACGTCGAAAGCGAGTTTAACGCGATCAATTCCGATTGGCCGTAAACGCTTTTCAGCTCGTCGACGTATTTTTGCGCGTCGTCGGTCAGTCCTTTAAAGACGGCGCGAAACTTCCCGCGCGCCTCTTGAACGTTCGACGCTTCCTTAACGAGCGAACTTGCGAAATCGAACGCTTTCCGTTGCGCGAAGAGCGCGGCGACCGCCGCCCCGACCGACGCCGCCGACTGTTTCAACGCGCCGAGTCGGTTCTCGAACTTCCCGATTTGCGCGAGCGCGTCCGCCGTCTTGACTTGCAGCGCGACGCTAGCGATTACGTCGGAACTCATTTCTTACCCGTCTCTTTCGCCAATCGTTTCATTCCGTCGAACCATCGGGCCGCGTCCCGCTCCGCCGCGCTCGCGTCGAACGCCGTTTCGTCCGCGTCCCGCGAAGGAAGCCCGAACTCCTTCGCCGCGCCCCAAACCTCTTGCGCGAAGTCGCGCAACGTCAAGCCTTCGATTTCCAACTTAAGATATTGAGCGTAAAGGATTCCCGCCAACAAAAACTCGAGCCGCGTCGGCGGGAAGCGCCCTTCGTTCTCCAACTCTTCGAACGCGCGTTCCCGCCAAGCGTCGCGACGGCTTAACTTCGCGGTTCGCGGGTCGAGTCCGAATCGTTCGCAATACCGCCGACCGTACAGGGTCGCGGCGTCGCGTCGGAGTTTTTTCGCTCGTCCTCGACCGCGTCGTCCTCTTCTTTCTTGCGACTGACAAACGCTTTCAAAATATGCGCGCAAACGGCGTCCGCCGCGTCGAAGTCGTTGCGAATAAACTTGTACGCGTATTGCGGCCCGATCGGCTTCTCCGTCTTCCCGTCGAGAAGGCACGTCGCGAGAACGAACTTATACGCCTCTTCGGCGGATTTCGGCAAGTCGGCGAAGCGGGCGCGGTCGATTCCGTCCGGCTCGCGGTACTTGTACGTCTCCCCTTCGTATTCGAAAATGAAAACGGGTTCGGTTTCTTTTTCTTTCGCTTTTTGGTCGACAACGTCGAGCGTAAACATCGGGTTCCCTTATCCTTTCGTTAATTGCGGTTGAGCGGCGATTCCGGCGCGGCGCGTCAAGTCGTCGCGGTCGATTCCGAGACGTCCCAAGGTTTGTCGCCGCCCCCCTCCGGCTGGAATTTGACCGTCGCAGTCAACACGCCGTTGTTATCCGTTTCGTTCAACGAAACGCCGAGAACTTCGCAGTTCGGAACGACCAACGTTTCGACGACGTTTCCCTTGCGGTGAACGAATTTCAAGTCGTTCGACGTTCCGCTCGTCGCCGCGTTCGTCAGTTGTTGGAAGACAAACTTAAACGACGAAACGACCGTCAATTCGATCGGCTCCATCCCCTCGATCGTTCCGCAAACCGTCTTGCCGATCTTCATCTTGTCCGTTTGATAAGTCCAAGTCTTGCGGTCTTTGAAGGACGGCAACTTTTTCGCGGTGCAAGCGAAATTGATTTCGCCCCAAAAACAGTCGACGAGGTTCAAATTCTCGACGAGCGTTTCGCGCGTCAATTCGGATTCCGACATCGTTAACCCTTTCTATCGTTTGCGTTAAACGAACGACGTTCAAACTTCGCGGGCGTCGGCGAACGCGTCGAAATGAACGCGAACGTTCTTCTTGTAAAAACCGTCGATCAAAAACGCCGGAGTCGTTTCGACGTTGCGGACGACGACGCGAAGCCGCTTGTCGCCGAAGACGCCGAGTCGCGCGATTTGCGGCGAAAAGAGCCCCCGAATAAACGAAACGTTCCTTTCGAGCCGCGCCGTTCCGGCCCCGGGCGCGACCGCGACCGTATAAACGGCGACGCCGCTTCGCCGAACGGTCTTCTCCGTAAACGGTTCGGACGCCGTTTCGACGACGCGCGCCTCGAACCAAAGCGTTTTTCCCGCCGGGTCGAACGGACGGTTTTCGAGCGCGATATTTTCCGGCGTCGCGTTCGGCCCGGCGTTCAATATCCGCGTTTCGAAAAACGTCGTTATCTCTTGCCAAACCGTCATTTTGTTCCCTTACAACGCGCCTCTTTCCAACAGTCCGCGAATATCTTCGGCGGTAACGCGAACCATTCCCTCCGGTCTTTGACGCGAAAAGCCGTACTCGAGCGGCTCGACGTAAGGCGTCGAGTTCGAAATAAAAACGTCGTTCCCCAACTCCGCCGACTTAATCCGCGCCGAACAAGCGGAAATCGTTTTGCCGCCGCTTTTGTCGAGCGAATTCGGGTCGAACGTCCGGTCGAGTCCGCCGAACGCGACGCGCCAATTCCCGCGACAACAACCGGAATCGACCGGCGTTCGAACGACGATCCGCTTAACCGCCTCCGTTCC
>JAZQAP010000267.1:0-5157 GCA_045545275.1 Thermoguttaceae bacterium
GGATTGGGTTCGCGCCTGTTCGGGAATCTCCGGATCAAAGCCTGTTTAACGGCTCCCCGAAGCTTTTCGCAGTTTTCCGCGCCCTTCAAAGCCTTCCGACGCCAAGACGTCCCCCATGCGCTCTTCCTTCGTTTGATCGCGCCGATCCATCATTCCTCGCGGAATAATCGATGCGGCTTGTTCTCTGTTTTGTCGTTATACTATAGGAACGCTTCCTAAACTCCTTGCGAAGCCTAAAAAACGAAAAGCCAACCGACCGCGCCGTTTCCGACCCGCTCGACTCGCGCTCCCTCGTATCCAACGCTTCCGACCGTCTCGCCCGCCTCTCGGCGCGACGCTCGCTCCGCTCGGTTTGACCCGCGCGAATCGTTCGACGTTCGACTCGTTTTCGACAAAATTCCGAAGAATGTAACGTTTTTCGAGTATTCTTGTTATCGCTCTATAAAGTTATTGAACTCAGTGTTCGACAAAATTATAGTTATGTTTCTAAGATCCGCCGCTCGACCGACTTATGCTCCCGCTCCGCTTAACGTTTAACCGTCAAACTCGGCGCGAACCGTCGACCGGCGACAAAATCCCAGACGCCACTCTTGCATCACCTAATTGTAAAATATCGTTTAAAACTCAACGCAACGCTTAACGCCGCGCTCTGTTTTAAGCAACTTCAACGATTTCTCAACCGTCAAACTTTCGCTATTTTCGCCGACCGTCAAGGTCGCGTTTTATTTTTACTCACCGCTTTCATCGAAGCGACTCGTTTAGTTTAGCGCCGTTTTCGTTTTCGTCAAGAGCTTTTTTGAAAAATTTTTATTTTCGTTTTCGCCTTGACTTTTTCGCTCGAAAGCGAACCGACGGTCGGCGTCGTTTGGCTCGTTGCCATCGACAGGTAAGAATATACCCCAAGAAACAAAAACCGCAAGAGGCTTTTTCGAAAATTTTCCTAAAAACTTTTCGCCGCGAATCCAAATAACGTCGCAAGTCATTGCCGTATTTAAACTTTAAGCCGTCAAAAATTACCGTCGTTTTTTCTCCGAATGCTTCGCGGCGCCCCTTTTAGCCGTTTACTTGAATATCTCGATTTCATTTTGCGCGTTTGTTTCCCGTTGTTTTGTTCCCTAATATTCGACTTTTTTCTTCCTTTCCTTACCGCTCTCCTTGTTTTTTCCTCGGGCCCGTTATAATAATAAAAGTCAAGTTTATAATTTACGTCGAGGGCCTTTCCGCTATGCAAACCGAAATTCTTATCGTTAAAAATCCCTTGCACTATCAAGAGCTTGCGCCCGAAGCGTCTCGCCTTTTACTGACGGACGGTTCTTGGATCCCTCTTGTTTTCGGCGCGGTCGAAACGGTCGTTCAACGCCATTTTTTCCAACTCTGCGAACTCGATTGGGACTATTTGCGCGATAAACCGCAAGAATTAGATTCCGCTTATTCGTCGTATAAGTCGCTCTATTTTAAAGGATTAAACGCCGAACAAACCCGTTTCGCCCAACAAGTGGCCGACGAAATTGAAGAAGAAATTCAGGCGAACGCCGCGGAAGCGCTCGCCGCGAAAGAATCGTCGAACGAAGAATAGTATATCCAAACGCAATATCAATAAAGTTGCGTTTTCATAAAAACGTCGTTATTTTGGGTTGGAATTTGAATCGCAGGGCGACTTTGCCAAGGTTCCTCGCCCCCTAAACCAACGCGGCGACGCTCGGCGTCCGGTTCCGACGCTTCCCAATTGGTCGCGTCGTCCGTCAAATTAGGCAAAGCGGCTAATCTAGGCGCTTCGTTTTCTTCCGGCGCAACGTTCGTTAACCCCTCGAACGCTTCGCTCGACGCGGTTTGATTTTTTTCAGCAAGCGAAATCGCCGGAATATCGTCAAAATCCGAGGTCGAAATCGTCGTCGGACGCAACGGCTCCGAGGCTTCCGCCGTTTCTAAGGAGCCGTCCAATTTATCGGGCTTTTCAATTTCAACCGTCGCCGTCCCTAACGGCAACGTCTCGGACGGCTTGTCTTGCAACGTTTGCCAACCGCAATACCCAACCGCCGACAGGCCTAAAGCTAACGTCAAACGCGCGCTCAAACGTTTGCCCCGTCGACGCCACGACCGCTCGGCCTCCAACGTCGAGCGAACGGTTTCCGCTTTTTTTCCTTTTTTACGCGTCGTCTTCGTCCGTTTAACCGGCAAAGTCTCCGCATTTTTCGCTTCGTTTGAGTCGACCGCGTCGACCGTTTCCGCCTCGCTTTGCTCGACGCAACCGACCGGAGTCGTCGCCTTCGCCGTTAAGGTCGGCGACTCTTTCTCGGCCGAAACGTCGATCGCGCTCTCTTCCCAAGCGATATAATAAAGTCGACGACGGCAATTTTTCGGCACAACGACGGCGTTTAACGCATCGTTATTCAAGACGTCGTAACAACAACCAATTTCCGCCAACATTTCGGGCGAATCCCAACAAGCGTCCTCGTAAGCGCGAGCCAATTCCGGAACCGCTTGTCCGTCGAGATATTCGGCGACGACGTTGGCGTCCGGGAACGATTCTTCCGCAAAAATTTCCGGCGCGCCCAAAGTTGGGTCGTCCGCGGCGGCGCGCAAGCGTCGGAAAAAACCCGCGCTCCGCTCGTCGGCCCGCAATTTGCGTTCTAGCAAGGCCCGACGCGCCGTTCCTTCCTCGTTCGCCCCGGTTGTCGTAAACAACGCCTGAAGCGCAAGCCGCATTTTCTCCCTCGTCTTCCTATTTTACCTCGATCTTTCCTAAACGACGCCAACGTCGTTAAAATCAGTCGATTCATTATAGGCAAAAAAATCGCGACAACGCAAGAGCGTTTTCAAGAAATTTCAAGGAGTTTTTTAGCCGTTTATTCTTACCATCCTTCCTATCCCTCCTATTTTTTGTCGTCGCTCCGACCGTCGCTCTCGCTTGTCGAATGCGCCAGACGAGCGTTTAACCAACGACGTAAAGCGCGCTGATTCGGTTGACTTTGCCGAATAATCAAGCAAGCCGATTCAACGTCAAGCCAAACGACGGCGTCGGACGCTTCGTCGCCGGTCAACGCGCCCCCCCTAAACTCGCCGTCTTCGCCGCTTTGAACGTCTTGCGCATCTTGTCCAATCTCGCTAAATCTCACCGTTTCGTCTTCTTCGCCTAAGAACGCCGTTTCGTCTTCGTCGTTTTTAAGGGTCGTTTCTTCGTCCTCGACGCTTTCCCGCTCCTCCGCGTTCTTTGTCTTTTTCTCAATTTCGCTATTTTCCGCGATCGTTTCTTTCCAACCGGCGGACGCGACCGCTTGTTTCATTTCGGCAATCAAAGTTCGCGCTTCGTCAAGCGTCGGTTTTTTCCCTTTCGCGTCGATTATTGAAAAAATTTCGACCGTCCGATAATTTTCGGCCGCCGCTTTATCTGTTATAAAAATCAAGTTTTCAGCTAAAATCAAATAATTGGCGTTTAAAGGTTCGAGAGCTTCGCTCAATAAAGCGTCGACGGTTCCTCCTTCCACTCGAGCCGCCGTCGTCGCGTCCCGCCCGACGCCCGCCTCGTTCAACGCCGCGTCGTCCCAAAAAACCTGCAATTTTTGCGCGTTTTCAATAATTTCAACAACATTTTGAAGCGCGGGAGGCGTTAAAGGCGCGAAAGTCGTTTTTTTCGTCAATTTTTCCCAACCGAGTTTTTCCGGAATAATCCGTTCCGGGGCCGCGTCGGTTTGCGGTTCGAGGGCGCGAACCGCGCGCAACCCTTCTAAAAGAATCCGCGTTTTCTCTCTATTTTGCGCATTTTGCCCGACAATTAACGTCGAACCGTCGATTTGCAACGTCGCGCGGCCTCCGTTTTCGATCCAAGTTTCGGGCGCGACGGTCGAGCGAATTAGCTCCGCAAGCGTTTCCGGCGTCAAATTATTAGGCAGCTCAAACTTTTCAAGATTTGTCGGCGCGGTTTCGTTTCCGACCGGCGACGTTAAATCGGCGACGTTAAACCGTTCCTCGACCAACGCGTCGCTCGTTTCTCCCGCCGGACGAATTAAAATCCGTTCCTTTTCCTTACAAACCTTCCATTTTAACAATTCGGCGACTTTTTCCAACGCTTCTCCAACCGTTACATCGTGCAACGTTAAATCGAGAGTCGCGTTCATTCCCGGACGCGTTAAAACGAGCGTTTCAAGATCGGGCACGATCGACACGCCGGCGAATTCCGCCAAAACTCGCAACGCGGCGACCGGCGACGACGGGAACTCGATCGATTTAATCGGGAGCGCCAATCGAGCGTCGAGGTCGATTTCTTTACGTTCGCGCCGCAAAGTCGGAAGCGCGCCTTGCAACGTCGGATTTGTCGTCGACGCGACGCCGCTCCAATCGACTTCGGCGAGGTCGGCGGCGTTTTCGGAATCGTCGCTTTGATTAGCGCGCTCAAAATCCGCCTCGTTAAAACCGGTCGAAGCGTTAGAACCGGCCAGTCGGCTCTCGTTTTCCGCCTCTTCGCCGTTTTCTGGCGCGTTCTCCTCGCCCAGTCCCTCCAGTTCCCCTTCTTCGCTTAACTCCTCCAATCCTTCTAATCCTTCTAATCCGCGAAGATCGTCAATTTCAGGACTATTTTCATTATCGTTCGTTTCCGCCGCCGCGTTTCCGCTTGCTTCGCTATTTTGCCCAATCCCATTATTTCCTTCATTCCCCCACTCTTCGCCGTCTTGTCTCTCTTCGCGTTGAGCGGGCCCGTTCGAGCCCTCGTCCTCCGAAGACGTATCGCTCGATTCGACGTTCTCAAAATTCGCGACGCCGCTTAAGTCTTCGCCATCCCCCCTCTCTTCACTATTTTCACCGTCTTTGCCAACGCTCTCCGCTCCGCCGTTCCCCTCGGTCTCCGCGTCTTCGCTCGCCGATTCGGAAATCGACGCCGCAAGTTCGGACGTTTCCGATTCGTCGCCGCCGGTTCGCGCTTCGACGGCGCGGGGCGCAAACCCGCCGACGTCGTCGTTCGCGCTGTTTTCGCTCGTTACAGATTTGCCATTCTCTTCATTTTGCCTTATTTCCGTCCCGACGCCGGTTTCGCCGTCGGGCGCGACGCTCTCTCGACCGCCTCGCGTCGTAAAAAACGCGGCGGCGCCGACGACCAAAAGGAGCGCGACGCCGCCTCCGACCAACCTGCCGACGCGGCGTCCTTCCCTCTCCGACGCGGCG
>JAZQAP010000268.1:0-5092 GCA_045545275.1 Thermoguttaceae bacterium
CCCCTCGACGCGCCGAGCGAACCCGCCGCGCCGGTCGGAACCGGCGTTCCGGGCGACAAAAAGCTCGAAGGCGCGCAAACGACGCAAGTCGTCGTCGAAAAAATCGCTCCGAAAGAAATTCAAGTCGACCGCGAAGCGAAATTCGCCGTCAAGGTGAAAAACGTCGGCTCCGCGCCGATTCGCAAGCTCGTTTTGCGCGACGTTCTCCCGGTCGGCGCTCGTTTCGTCGGCGCCGACGTCGCGACGGTCGTCCCGAACGCTCGCGGCGAGTTCGCTTGGCCGCCGTTCGACCTCGCGCCTTGTTCCGAAAAAACGTTCGAATATCGAATTATCCCGACGCAAGAGGGCGAAATCGGCTCCGTCGCGACCCTTTCCTTCGCCGCCGAAGCGTCCTGCCGCGTCCGTTGCGTTCGTCCGGCGCTCGAAGTCGAAGTCGTCGCGCCGCAAGAAGCGACGCTCGGTTCCAATATCGACCTGAACGTCGTCGTCGCCAACGTCGGCACCGGCGCCGCGACGAACGTCGCGCTCCTCGAAACGATTCCGGACGGTCTCCGCCATCCGAGCGGCGCCGTCCTCGATCACGCGCTCGGCACGCTCGCGCCGGGCGAAAAGAAACGCGTCCCGCTGACGCTCCAATGCGTCGCGCCGGGAGCGACCGTCAACAATCTCGTCGTTACCGCCGACGGCGATTTGCGCAAAGAAATTCAAACGGAAATCCTCGTCCGCGCGCCGAAACTCGAACTTTCGATCGACGGCGCCGAAACGCCTTACCTCGAACGCCAAACGACGTACCGTCTGAAAGCGGCGAACGTCGGCGACGCGGCGGCCCGCGACGTCAAGCTCGTCGCGGAAATTCCGGCGGGAACGACGTTTGTTTCGGCGAACAACCTCGGCGTTTACAAAGCGGAAACGCGCTCCGTTTATTGGGATCTCGCCGAACTCCCGGCGGGCGCGGCGGGCGAAATCGAGTTGACGCTGACCCCGACGAAGATCGGCGCCGCTCGCTTGACCTTCGGCGGAACCGGCCCGCTCGGTTTAACGGCGCAAGTCGTTAAGGACGTCGAAATCGACGGTCTCCCGGCGCTTTCTTACGTCGTTAAAACGTCGCCGAACCCGGTCGAAATCGGCAAAGAAATCGTTTACGAAATTCAACTCGCCAACCGCGGAACGAAAGCGTCGACGAACGCGACGCTGCAAATCGCCGCACCGGAAGCGTTGAAAATCGTTTCCGTCGAAGGCCCGACGCGCTACTCGCAACAAAACGGCGCGTTCGTTTTCGACGTCGTTCGCGAAATCCCGGCGAAATCGGCGGTTACGTACAAAGTGAAAGCCGTTTGCGAAGCGGTCGGCGACTGCCGCGTTCGGTTCCAACTCAGTTCCGACGACTTGGAACCGCTCGTTAAGGAAGAAAACGTCCGCGTTTACCGTTAAAACCCGCAAAGTCGACGCTCGTTTGCCGCTTTTCCCGCGTCGAGCGAACGTCGACTGCCGCTTTCCTCTTCTTTCCCCCTTTCCCTTATTCCCCCTTTTTTAAGGAACCGCAAATGACCGTCGAAATCGTCGTCGACTCCGAACGACAAACGGACGTTTTGGGCCGAATCCTCGCGGAAACGCTCCCGGACGGCGCCGTCGTCGCGCTTTTGGGCACTTTGGGCGCCGGAAAAACTCGGCTCGTGCAGGCGGTCGCCGCGGCGTCGGGCGTTCCTCGGGACGAAGTCGGGAGTCCGACTTTCGTTCTCGTTCGCGAGTACGAGGGCGACCGTTCGATTTTCCACTTCGACGCTTACCGTCTGCGCGATTCCGACGAGTTTCTCGAACTCGGCCCGGACGAATATTTCGAGTCGGACGGTCTTTCGTTCGTCGAATGGGCCGACAAGGTCGAAGACGCGACCCCGGAAGACAAACTCGAAATCGTCGTCGAGCCGATCGACGCGACGTCGCGTCGTTTCCTCGTTACGTCGCGCGGCGAGTTCGCCCCCGATTTTGAAACCGTTTTAATCGAACGCTGGAAATCCGCGACAAACGTCGATTAACGCGACGCGTCCGATTTCCGCGCTACAAACAAAATCAAAAAACAATCAAACTCGCTTCAATAATCGACGGTCGCGACGAAAACCGCGCCGTCGATTTCGTTTTTTAACGTTTCCGGTCGACGCGACGTTCGAAGTCGCCGACGCTCCAACCGCCGCCTCCGCCGATGAACGCTTCCGACTCCGCCTCGCGTCGCTCCCGTCGCTTTCCGTTTTTTCGCGTCGAAACCTTCCTTTTCCTCGTCGTTCCGGCGGCTCTCCTCGCGGCGTTTTTTTTCCGCCCGTTCGTCGCCAACGAGCGTTTCGCTTACCGCGACGTCGGTTATTTTTATTATCCGCTTTTCGAGCAAATCCAAAGCGAATGGGAACGCGGTCGACTCCCGCTTTGGGATCCGTTCGAAAATCTCGGTCAACCGCTCGCCGGGAATCCGACGTCGTCCGTTTTTTACCCCGGCAAGGCGATTTTTTTCCTCGCGAGCGCCGGTTGCGTCGATTTTAACGTTTGTTTTTCGCTTTACATTATCGGGCACGTCGCGTTTTCCTTTTTCGGCGTCTATTTTCTAACGAGCCGACTTGGGATTTCGCGCGCCGGAGCGGTTTTCGCCGGCTTGTCGTATTCCTTTTCCGGCCCGATTCTGTTTCAATATTCGAATGTCGTTTTCCTCGTCGGCGCCGCTTGGCTTCCCTTCCTCGCTCTTTTTTCCTTCGACTTTTTCGCGTCGGCGACGCTCGGCGGCAAGTTGAAATCGGCGTTAAAGTTGAGCGTCGCGCAGGCGCTCGCGATCCTCGGCGGCGAACCGCAAATCGTTTATTTATCGACGTTGGCATTCTTCGCGTTCTCGTTTTTCGCGCCGGTTCGACTCGCCCTTCCAACCGTTCGGACGCCCCAAGAGGCCCGAGAAATTCCAACGTCGCAAGCGCTCCCAACGAAGTCGCCCGTCGCCCCCGTTCGCCGCGTTCCCGACCGTTTCCGAACCCGGCTCGCGCTCGGTCTTTTGCTCGTCGGCGGCGCGTCGACCGCGACGTTTTTCCTCGCGGCTCCGCAAATTCTCCCGTCGGCGGAGTTGATCGCCCGTTCCGAACGCGCGGCGGGGGGCGTTCCGCGTTCCCTTTGGGAAATTCCGACGGCGCTTTGGGCAAGCAAGGCAAAAAATAACGCCGCCGACGCGTCGGAGCGCAAGGCGTTCCCCTCGGAAAAAGCGCAAAATAGAGAAAAAACGCAAAATAAAGAAGACGCGCCGTCAAAGGAAACGCCCCAAACCGCGCAAAACGGCGAACCGGCGTTTTACTCCGCGTTGCTTGGCGGCGAAATCGAAAACAACGGTCGAAACCGCGCGACTTATCGCTTTAGCGTCGGCCCTTGGCGTTGGTCGGAGCGGCTTTTTCCGAACGTCGGCGGGCGACAGTTTCCGCGTTCGTCCCGTTGGTTCGCGATTTTTCCGGAGGAAATTTCCGTTTGGACGCCGACCCTTTACTGCGGCGTCGTTCCCTATTTGTTCGCGCTCTCGGCGGCCCGCTTCCGCGTCGGCGGTCGACGTTCGCGACGGCGGCGCCCGCAAAATCGCTTTTACCGGCGCATTTTCCAACGTCCCTTATTCCAACGCGAAAAAATTTCCGTCGATTCGCCGAAAACCGCCCTTCCAACCGTCAAACTTTCCCCGCTTTCTCGCCGCGACTGGTCGACGCTCGCCGTTCTCCGCGTTTGGGCGACTTGGCTCGTCGTCGTTTCGACGGCGGCGGCGCTCGGCGGTTTCGGCGTCGTTTGGGCGGTTCGTTTCGGCGGCGCGCTCCTTAGCGGCGCGCAACCGGCGCAAACGTTCGTCGACGGCGACCCGGTCGGCGGACTTTATTGGCTTTTCAATTTGACGCTTCCGAAGTTCGTCGAGTTTCGCTATCCGGCGAAATTATTGACGTTAAGCGCTCTCGGGCTCGCCGTTTTGACCGGATTCGGTTGGGACGAACGCCGATTTTCGCGACGTTTCCTTCTCCTTGGCGGCGGCGTCGGCGCGATTTCCCTCGGCGCGTTCCTCGTTCTTTCGGCTTGCGGCGACGGCGTTTTTGCGACGCTTCGAGCGGTCGATCCGCTGCACGGCCCCGTTCAGCCGCGTCTTGCGTTCGAGTCGGTTCGCGGCGCCTTCGCGCAAACGGCGCTCGTTCTCGCCGGGACGCTCCTTTTGCTCGCGTTCGAAAAGCGCGTTTGTCAAACAAGATTCGACCGGCGCGACAAAAATTTCGCGTTTTCTTCGTCTTTCGCTCGGCCCGACGTTCTTTGCGGCGGCGTCGCGTTCGCCGTTTTGGCGATTTCGGCGTTCGACCTTTACGTCGCGAACCGCTGGACGGTCGCGACGGCGCCCCGTTCGTTTTTTGAAACCCGTTCGGAAATTTCAAAAATCGTCGAAGCGGAGCGCGCCGCCCGCCTCGCGTCTCAACTTGCCGACGCTTCGGGTTCCAGCCAACCTAATCGGATCGACCAAACCAACCAACTCGGCCAACTTAACCAATCCAGTCGTTCCAACCAATCCGCTCGGTTCAACAACGCCTCGCCGTCAAACTCCTTGCATCCCTCCCGTTTTAACGCGACGCAAACATTAAATTCCCCGCGTCTCGCCGATTTTAACGCCGACGGCTCCGCTCCGGCTCGTCTCGACGCGCCGCCGTTGCGCGTTTACCGCTTCCCGGTTTGGTTTCCCGCCGCCTTCCCGGCCCGTTCGTCGACCGCCCGAATTTCGGAGCGCGTCGTTTGGGACGCGGCGACGCTCTTTCCAAAACTCCCGTTTTCTCGGGGAATCGCGACGATCGACGCTCGCGGAACCGCGATGGAAGGGGAATACGCCGCCTTTATCGACGCGTTCCCGCTCGGCGTCAACCGCGACGCCGACGCCGCCTTTTTGGACGTCGCGTTCTTCCTCGGCCCTCCGGAAATAACGGCGCGTCTCGCCGCCCCGCCCGTTCCAACCGACGCGACCGACGCAAACGACGCAAACGACGCAAACGACGTAAACAACGCAAACGACGTAAACAACGCAAACGACGCAAACTCGCCGCGGCGCGAATTTTCGTCG